>CAMEYT010000040.1 GCA_945947685.1 uncultured Bacillota bacterium
TTTTAAATTAATTATATTTCTTTCACTTATGATATTTACGGTGATTTATTATAGTCATAGCACGATAAATCTGCTCGAGGAGTATTATTCTTGTTTGTTTTGATATTTATCATTAAGTTCAATAAATCCTTTATAAAGGGATGAGAAAGGAAATAATAAGAAGGAGAGGTTTTGGAGAAAAATTAGATTATTATAAAAAATATCAAAAAATTGCTTGATTTTTTATTTTTCTTATGATATACTCGTCTAGAAACTTGTAAAGGAGATAGAAATGGCAAATATTAAATCAGCAAAGAAGAGAATCTTAGTTATCGAAAAGAAGACAGAAATTAACAAAGCTGTTCGTTCTAAAATTAATACATATACTAGAAAATTCAAAGCTGCCGTTGCTGGAAAAGATGTTGCTGCTGCTGAAAAAGCTTACGCTGAAGTTACTTCAGTCCTTGATAAGGCCGTTGCAGATAATACAATCCACGCTAACTGTGCTGCTAGAAGAAAAGCAAGATTTGCAACTGCTCTTAATGCACTTAAAGCAGAATAATTTTATTGATTGAAATATTGGGAAGCAGGAATTTCTGCTTTCTTTTTTTGTCTAATTAAAGTAGTGCTTGATTGACAGAGTTTATTTTGATGATTTTTTATTATTAGATGAAAGCTAGTATCCATTTAATCTGATAGTTTAGTTAAAAAATGAAAGGGTAAGAGGCTCAGTATTCACTTGCGGGAGGCGCGTATTGACATACGTAACTGTCGCAAGTGGATGCTAGAAACAAAGCTCTGCAAAATTTTTTAGTCTGAAATTAAAATTTATGGCAAAAATAGTTGACATTATTTTTTTAAATGCATATAATAGTGCTAGCAACCTCGAAAGAAGAGTGCTAAAAAAGTCGAAAAAGAGGGAAGAATGGAATTATCAGATAGAAAGAAAAAGATTTTATCTAAAGCAGTTGAGGAATATATTAGAGATTGTTCGCCTATAACTAGTGGGGGAATTAAGGATACTGGAAATTTGGATTGCTCGACGGCGACCCTAAGAAATGAGTTAAACGCACTTGAAGCTATGGGTTTTTTAAGACAGCTTCACACTTCAGGTGGTAGAGTTCCAACCGCGCAAGGATACACATTTTATGTAGAAAATCTATTGGTAGGTATCAAAGCGACAAACGAAGAGTTGGACGAAGTGAGGGCGTTGATAGAGAATAGAACAAACTCATTGTCAGATTTAGTTACGGGTATCGCAAAGATTGTAAGCAAGGCAACAAATTATCCTACGGTCGTCCTAGTAAATGGACTTGACAATTTGATTTTGACAGAATTTAAAATCATTCCACTCATAGATGAAAAAGTTATGGTTTTAATCGGAACAAACTCTGGATACATTACAGATACACTCAATGTCGCTGCAACACAAGAGTCTTGCAATGATGCATCTGCTTATCTAACAAAACATTTTAGAGGCGAGAATATAGGTTTTATGATGAGTAATCTATCGCAGATTAATGAAGGTATGCAAGGCGAGATATCCGAATTCCAAAACATTGTAGATTCCTTGGTAGGTGGATTACAGAAGTTTAATTCAAAAAAGATGCTCGATGTTAGAAGAGAAGGAGCTGTGAAACTTCTTAAGTCTGGGGAAAATTTAGAAGAAACGAAGAAAGTTTTGGAATTATTAGAAGATGAAGATAATTTAGTAGAAGTGTTAGAAGAGAAAGAATTGGATGATATAACAATATCTGTTGCAGATGAAGACCAAGTATGTTCTGTAGTTAAAGCTCCAATCAAAGTGGGCGGTGCGCAACTTGCTACTATAGGTGTGATTGGACCTCAACGAATGGACTATGAGAAAATTGCTTCCGCTCTTAAGGTAGTAATTGAAAACCTTTCTAGATTAAAAGGAGATTAGACTTGAAAGAAGATAAAAAGAAAGAAAAAGAACAGGTAAATGAAACTGAACCTATTGTAGAAGAATATCAACCAGAAGAGGAGAAGAAAGTCGACAAATCTGCGGAATATTTAGAGATGGCTCAGAGATTACAAGCAGATTTTGAGAATTTTAGACGCCGAGCTGGAGAACAAATTATAAAAGCTAGAGAAGACGGAAAAATCTCTATGATTGAGGTGTTTCTGCCATGTCTAGATATGTTCGGAACTGCAAAGAAATCCATTAAAGATGAATCAACTTTGCAAGGTGTTGAAATGATTGAGAACAAAATTCTAGAGACGTTAAAATCTCTAGGGGTTAAGAAGATCCATTCTATTGGTGAAATCTATGACCCAAATTTTCACGAAGCTATCACTGTGATGCGAAATGAAAACTATGAAAACGATATCATCTTGGAGGAATTCCAAGCTGGTTATACTTATAATGATAAAGTAATTAGATATGCAAAAGTCATTGTCAATAAAAAGGAGGATTAAAATTATGGGAAAAATTATTGGTATTGATCTTG
The DNA here is from genome assembly GCA_945947685.1 of uncultured Bacillota bacterium. Lineage (GTDB taxonomy): Bacteria > Bacillota > Clostridia > Christensenellales > UBA1242 > Caccovivens. The sequence continues at coordinate 2,451 of CAMEYT010000040.1, forward strand.
GAACAACAAATTCATGTGTAGCTGTTATGGAAGGAGGAAAACCTACAGTTATCGCTAATGCTGAAGGGGATAGAACTACTCCTTCTGTAGTAGCTTACACTAAAGAAGGTGAAAGACTTGTTGGTAAAGTCGCTAAAAGACAAGCGGTTGTAAACTGCGATAACACAGTTATTTCTATTAAGAGAGAAATGGGAACAAGCAAGAAAGTTAAACTTGGAGGAAAGGAATACTCTCCACAAGAAATTTCTGCTATGATTCTTGGAAAGTTAAAAGCTGATGCTGAAAGCTATCTTGGAGAAAAGGTAACACAAGCAGTTATCACTGTTCCTGCTTATTTTAACGATTCACAAAGACAAGCAACAAAAGATGCCGGAAAAATTGCCGGACTTGAAGTTTTAAGAATTATCAACGAACCTACGGCTGCTGCTTTGGCTTATGGCCTTGATAAAGGTGAAAACAGAAATCAAAAAATCTTAGTATATGACCTTGGCGGAGGAACATTTGATGTTTCTATCCTTGAAATCGGGGATGGAGTGTTTGAAGTTCTTTCAACAAATGGAAATACAAGATTGGGAGGAGATGATTTTGATAACAGAATTATCGACTTGTTAGTAGAACAATTTAAGAAGGAAAACGGAACAGATTTATCTACAGATAAGCTTGCTATGCAAAGATTAAAGGAAGCTGCTGAAAAAGCTAAGATTGACCTTTCTGCAACTCCAAAAACAACTATTAGTTTACCTTTTATTTCTGCAGATGCTAATGGACCAAAACATATGGAATATGAACTTACAAGAGCTAAGTTTGATGCTATAACAGAAGATTTAGTTAAAGAAACTATTGATTGTGTAACAAAAGCATTGAAAGATGCAAAACTTGATAAAAATGGTATTGATAAAGTTATCTTAGTTGGTGGTTCAACAAGAATTCCAGCTGTTGTAGAAGCTGTTAAAAACTATACAGGAAAAGACCCTTACAAAGGTGTTAACCCAGATGAATGCGTAGCTGTCGGTGCAGCAATTCAAGCTGGTGTTTTAGGCGGAGAAGTTAAGGACGTTCTTCTTCTTGATGTAACACCTCTTTCTCTTGGAATTGAAACATTGGGAGGAGTATTTACAAAACTAATCGAAAGAAATACAACAATCCCAACAAAGAAATCTCAAATCTTCTCAACTGCTGTTGATAATCAACCAGGAGTGGATATTCACGTTTTACAAGGTGAAAGAGAGTTCGCTGCTCAGAATAAAACTCTTGGAAGATTCCAGCTTTCAGATATTCCACCAGCACCAAGAGGAGTTCCTCAAATTGAAGTTACATTCGATATTGATGCAAACGGAATTGTTAAAGTTTCAGCTAAAGACCTTGGAACAAACAAAGAACAAAACATCACAATTACAGCATCTTCAAACCTTAAAGATGAAGAAATTGAAAGAGCTATTAAAGAGGCAGAAGCCCATGCTGAAGAAGATAAAAAACGTAAAGAATTCGTTGAATTAAAGAATAACGCTGATAATATGGTTTACTCACTAGAAAAATTCTTGAAAGAAAATGGCGAAAAACTTTCAGCTGAGGACAAGAAGAAATTAGAAGATGCTATTGAAAAAGCTAAGAAAGAATTTGAAAGTGAAGATAAAGACACTGTTCAAAAAGCGTTTGATGAGCTTGTTGCTGTATCAAACGAAGTAACATCAAAGATGTATCAAAATGCTAACCCACAACAAAATGCGGGAAACAACAATAACAACAATGGGAACGGTCAAGGAGGACCTGATCCTGAGGTTGTTGTAGACTAATTTTAGATAAAAAATTGGCGATTCGCGTCGTTTACTGGCGTCTATCTCAGACAGTCATTTACGGGGTTGTAAACTCCTGCCTGTGATAAACGCCGAGCCTCGCGACTCATCCAATTTTTTATCTAAAATATTAACCTCACAAATCAATTATTTCCAGTCTAGAAAATTGGCGATTCGCGTCGTTTTCGCTGACCGCCCAGCGTGAGTTACTCAATTTTTTAACTAAAAAGGAGAAAAATGAAAGCATTGATGATTGTTGACATGCAAGATGGTCAACTTAGAGAAAACAATAGACATCTAGTTAAAAAGATAAACAACTATCTAAAAAAAGAAAAAGTTGACAAGGTTATCTATACAAGATTTTATAACCACGAAGAGAGTCCATTCGTGCAATTCTTGGGTTATAGGAATATGATTGACGAAAAAGATATCAATATTGCGGTTGACTTGGTTGACGATGGCTGGATATTCCCTAAAATATCCTATGGTCTTGCACCTCAACAACTCAACTATTTAAAAGAAAAAGATGTTGATGAAGTTATTCTTTGTGGAACAGATATTGATTCGAGCGTTTTAACGATAGCATATAACCTCTTCGATTATGGGATTCGTCCATATTTCAAATGGTCATGCTGTGGTTCTAAAGCAAAAAATAAGAATGTAAAAAGCAATATAAAATATGTAATCAAAAGAAATTTTGGTGAAGAAAGTTTAATCTAAAGGAGTATAGTCGCTAATGGCAAATAAAGATTATTATTCAATATTAGGTGTAGAAAAGACGGCAAGTGCAGATGAAATTAAGTCTGCATATCGTCGTTTAGCGAAAAAATATCACCCCGACCTAAATAAAACTGAAGAAGCAGCGGCTAAATTCAAAGAAATCAATGAAGCTTATGAAGTTTTAGGGGATGATAAGAAAAGGGCAAATTACGACCAATTTGGAACTGCTGACGGCGCT
>CAMEYT010000041.1 GCA_945947685.1 uncultured Bacillota bacterium
ACGCTCTTGTTATCTTATTTGCCTAAACAGAATTTTGAAAATATCAAATCTATTATATTTTCATTCTCTGTATTTCCTGTAATTTTTCCTAAAGTTTCCCAGAGTTTTTTTATCAACATTGCAATTATTTCCAGCATCTGATCGCGTGCTTCATATATCTCCTCAAGCACATTCAACGCATTATTTAGTTCGGATAATTGACGTTGATTTGTAACGATAAGATTATTGAAATTAATCTCCTCTTTTATGACAAGATTAAAAATTTTTTCTTTCAACTCTTCTATATTTTTCTTCGATAGAGCAGAGATTTCAATTTCATTCTTTTGCTTTTCAAGTTTACGTGGCATATCACATTTATTAATAACTGAAATATATATCTTTCCCTCAATTAATTCTCTTATCTTTCTATCATTCTCTGTCATTTCTTCACTGCCGTCAAGGACGAATAGGGTAATATCTGCATTCTTAAGACTTTCCTTGCTTCTCTCAATTCCTATTCTTTCAACTTCATCAACAGCCTCTCGAATTCCCGCCGTATCTATAAGATTAATCTTAATCCCCTTATAATAGAAAGAAGCTTCAATACTATCCCTCGTTGTTCCCTCTATATTTGTTACAATTGCCTTATTCTCATTCAGTAGGGAATTAAGTAAACTTGACTTTCCAACATTAGTCTTTCCGACGATAGAAACATTAATTCCGTTCTTGATATATTTTGAACTCTCACTATCTTTCAGAATCTTCTCAATCTTCCCTTTAATAAGATTAATTTCATTAAAAATATCCTCTCTAACTGCTTCATCAACATCTTCTTCGGGGTAGTCCAAAGTAACCTCTATTTTAGCCAAAATTTCGGTTAAATGATTTTGCATTTCTTCCACCTGTTTAAAGAGGCCTCCTCCTGCGAGTGAGAGGCTAGCTTTAAGTTCACTTTCGCTCTCGCTATCTATAACATCAATTATTGATTCAGCTTCATCTAAACTAATTTTTCCGTTAATAAAAGCTCTCTTCGAAACTTCCCCCGCTTCTGCTAAAACAGCTCCTTTTTGAAGACATTTTTCGAGTATTTTTTGAGTTATTATAATCCCTCCGTGAATTTGAAATTCAACTATATCTTCTCCTGTATATGAATAGGGAGCTTTAAAATAAACCATTAGACATCTTTCATAGATTTTTTTATCCAACTCAAACTTCCCAAGATACATTTTTCTTGGTTCAATATTTTTATAATCTAAACTTTTGGTTGAAAAAAGTTTAGAAGCTATCTCTAATGCTCTTTCTCCACTCATTCTAACTATTGAAATTGCTCCCTTCCCAAGCGGGGTAGATATTGATACGATTGTCTTTTCCATATTTGAATTATAACACCTGACATAAAAAAAAGCAAGCATCATAAAAACATACTTGCTTTTTTATTAAATTTTATTGATCTTTATATTCTCTAGGGAAAATCATCACATATCTATGAGGTTCTGTTCCTTTACTGAGGGTAGTAACTTTATCATTATCCTGTAATGCTAAGTGAATAATTCTTCTCTCTGCTGGATCCATAGGTTCAAGTTTTACATAACGGCCAGTTTTTGCCACCTTACTCGCCATTCTTGAAGCTAAAGACCTTAAAGATTCAATTCTTTTTTCTCTATAATTTTCGATATCAACTAACACTCTCTTACTTGTTTTTCCTGCAAGAATAGAAGTTAAATATGAAATTGAAAAGAGTGTTTCTCCTCTATAACCAATATAGCTTCCCAAATCTTCACCCTTAATTGAGTAGATAACACAATCGTCATTATCAATAGCTTCAATTTCAACTTCTTTCCCTGCTGTTTTGAAGAGTCCAGTTAAGAATTCAATAGGTTCAACAATCTTATTTTTCCTTTTTGTCTTTTTCTCTTCTTTACCTTCTTCTTCTCTAACTTTTTCAGCTTCTTTCTCAGCTTTCTTTTCCTCTTTAATCTTTTCTTTTTCCTCTTTCTTAGCCTCTTTTTCAGCTTCTTTTTCTTTCTTAAGCTCAGTTTTAGATATAACTAATCCATCCTCTTCCTCAAGGAATTTAGCCCTATTTTCTTCTTTCTTTTCGTATTTTTCAATAGCATCTTCAGAAATAGAAACAACAACCTTAGCCTTTCTGAATAATCCACCTTCGCTTATAATTTTAATATCAACATCCTCTCTAGCGGCTTTTAATTCAAATAAAGCATTTTCAATTGCTTGTTCAATATTTCTACCAACTGCTTCAACTGCTTTCATATTTCTCCTCCAATTATTTTCTTCTGTAGTCAACTACAGGTTGCTTTCTTTCTTCCTTCTTTTTATCATGCTTTTCCCATGCTTTAATAATAACATTATTTAATGGAATAAGCGCTACACTAAGAGCTTGACCTGCAACCAGATAAATTGCAAAAACACTGTTATAAAGTATTGCAAATATTCCCATGATAACAGGCATAATAATCATCATAAGCCAGTTTGTCTTCTTTGTTGGATCTTGTGGTTGTGCTTGTTTTGGTGCAAAAGGAGAAACAAATTTTTCATTTTTTTCCTTCTTTTCTTTAGCTTTCGTGCCAAGTTGTCCCAACCAAACACTTAAGAAAGATAATCCCATACTGACTATTGCTAAGATAAAGTATCCATTAACTCTTCCTTTTTGATCTCTCAAATCATTCATAAATGAGTTATAAATAACTCCTTCTTGAGCAGAAACATTATTTTCACCAATCTCTTTCTTGTATTGGTCAAAAGTAAATATTGAACTCTTGAAAGGTGAATCTGCAACCCAAATTGATCCAATCCAAAGGAAGGAATTTTCTTTTTGAGTTTCATCATATGCAGCAATTATATTTGGCATAGCAAGAGATTTAATAACGTTAGATAGACTAACATCATTTTCTTCACCCTCTTTATCAATTATAGAGGTATCCCCAAGATACGTATAAATTGATGATTCTCCTTCAGCTACCTGTTCTTTATCAATGTAAATTCTTACAAGGTCAAAAATATATTCATCTGAAGTTTTTCGAGAATAAATTTCTGAACCTACGGCAAGTGTATATGTATCCTCATTTTTAGTAACATTTGCAGTTTTTACATAGTAATAGATATACTCTCCTTCTGAGCCAACCAACTCCTTGAGTTCAGCCCATTCTGACTCTGCATTATAACTAACAATAACTGAGGTTATATCGCTACTTTCAGCAGTTGAAGTTGATATAAGTTTATATTCTGTAAAGTCGTCTTTTTTATCAACTTCATAGAGTTTTGTTTCACCTTGATAAAGATTTATTTTTCCTTCCTCTTCTTTAATTTTTAAATTTTCATAATCTTCTAAGATTGTAGTATAACCTGGGTTATCTTTAATATATTTATCCATTAAGTTGAGGGAGTTTGAATAGCTGTTTTTAAGAGCTAAATATTGTTGATTAATCTTATAATCAGCAATACTATTTAAAGTTGAGAATAGTGTAAAGAATACTGTTAAATTTATCGCCATATATATCAGCATAAATAGACAGCTTCCGCCCATTCCTATCCCAGCTTTTTTATATAAAGCTTGTTGTTTTTGTTGTAACAACGCCTTGTCGTTAGCATATTTCTTTTGAATTTTCTCTAATTCAGGTCTTAATTTTGCTTGAGCATCGTTCTGCTTCTTTGTAAGCCTTTTATTTACAGTGTCGAAAGGAGCAAGTATAATTCTAATTATCAATGTAATCAGCACAATTGCAAGAAGATAACTTCCAACTCCGCTCTCAAATACATTGATGATAGTTGCCCAAACACCTGTCGGTTGAGATATCGCAAGAAGATTATTTATAAAATCCATTTCCTAACTCCTTTTATATTAATTGGAACGGGATCAAATCCCTTTCTTTTGTTGTTGGGAGTGCATCTCATAATTCTTTTAATTCCTAAATAAAATCCCTTAATCGGTCCCCATTCTTTCACAGCTTCGATGAAATATGTTGAACACGAGGGATAAAATCTACAAACGTGAGGGATTAAGGGAGATATAAGAAATTTGTAAATATAAACGGGAATATAGATTATCACTTTCAAGGGAAACAATAAAATTTCTTTCATTATTTGTTAAATACTTCTTTAATTTCTTTTAATAATTCTTCAAAATTCAAATTTTGAACACCCTCTTTAGCCATTAAAACATAGTTATGATAGTCTTTTGCAAAACTATTAGTTCTTACAATTTCTCTCATTCTACGCTTCAATCTATTTCTAACATTCGCTTTACCAATTTTTTTGCTGATAGAATATCCTATTTTGTAGCATTTATACTTGCTATCAGTAATAAACAAGACCAAAAAATGTGTGTTTTTTCTCACACCTTTTTTGTAAATATAGCTAAACTGTTTATCTTTTCTTAATCTATGATCCATCTCTCACTCTTTAATTATGCACAAATATTTTTTCTACCGCGATTTCTTCTTCTCTTTAAAACATTTCTTCCTGATTTAGTTCTCATTCTCTCTCTAAATCCATGAACTTTGTTTCTTCTAGCTTTCTTTGGTTGATATGTTTGTTTCATGTTGACCTCCTTTTAAACTTTTTTATTGTCTATTTAATCTAGTAACTTTACGTTCAAAACAGGTCAATACGGATGGATTTTTTGAACATATGCTCGTTTTTTTACATAGATCTAAAATATACGATTTTTATTATATAATATTAATAAGAAAAAGTCAAGCGTAGCGACGCCTGATATCAATTATCTTTCTTCGTGTAAAATCAATTTCATTTATCTTAATATGTTTCAGAAAAATAGAATCAAAAATTATACTTAACAATAAGGTGCTTGTTAATGTTAATAACAAACAATCAAACATCTTTAAACAAATAAATTTTTTCAAATTATTTTAACACATTCAAAATCATAAAATATATAAAAGTTTTACTACATTACAAAGGAACTCACCTTAAAACTCAAACTGAATTTTCTTTCTTTCATAAAAAACATCCTATCAAGAATCTATAGGATGTCAAAATAAGTTATTTGAATACATTTTTAATATTATCGGACGTTTTGTCTGAATGC
>CAMEYT010000042.1 GCA_945947685.1 uncultured Bacillota bacterium
CTTCCTCGTGCAATAGAATTAACAGCCGCAACTCCACCATTATATTTTGATCTAGACGGTGGATTATTTAAAATAATAAATCCATAATCCTTTTTCTCATCGCTTCTTATACTGATAAAAATACTCTGGTCGTTCGTTACAATATTTCCGCTATAAACATATTGTTGATCTTTATATACTTCTTCAATTTGTTCGGATGTTTCAGCTTGATTACATCTTTTAAGAATCTTTGTTGCTCTAGATCTGTCCTCTACAAGAGTCGCTTTCGTTATAACTTGACCAATCTCTCCATCCTTATATATACTCAAAACACCATAGTTAAGAGTATTCTTTAAATTGCTATGGACTTCTCCTTTATATGAGTCATTATTGTAGTAATACATAATATAGTTTCCTAAATAACGATCATATGAAATTTCCTCTCTTACGTCATAGTTTGAGAAAAGGAATTGATTGACATCGATCCCGAAAGCATTTCTCAAAGCCACTAAAAATTGAATAGATGGATCACTATTTTTTGAAAGATAATTGTTTATGCTTGACTGTGAAAAACCAGTCTTTTCAGCTATCTGCTTCTGAGTGTATTGTTCTGCTAATTTTTTTAAGTTTTCCTGAAACATACTCTTCATTCTTTCACCTCTTTTCCATAATTCTAGCATATTTCTCCTATTATAGTCAACTATTTTGAATTTTTTATTAGATTTTTTATTATTTTATTAATTTTATTTAATCATTATTATAATTTTTTAATCATTATTTTAATAAAAAAATAAGAAGAATTAGAAAATACTTCTTATCTTTTTTAAACCTAACTAATATTTAATGCGCTTTTTTATCGCTCTTTGATTTTAATTGAAAAACTAGGATTGAAATACCTAAAATCACTAACATATACAAAATAACAGTTAAAACTGCAATCCAAATACCCTCAGTGTTTTCTGTTATTATTGCTTTTGGTATTTTTATTCCTGGTGCAAAAGGAAGAATATCACAAATCACTGTAAAAGCATTATTCATTGTTTCTAACGGGAAAAACATCCCGCCAAGAAAGACCGCAAGATTTATTATAACCGACGACATTCCACCTACAGCCTTCTCTCCACATAGTGATCCAACGAGAATACCTAAACCAATAAAAAGAATCATCGAAGGGAAAAGAGCAAGAACCGCCAGCAATATATTCCACTTTACAACAAGACCAAAACAGAGTGAAGCACAGAAGATCAGAATAATCTGTATAATAGCTAGTGGTAAAACTGCTAAAATATATCCAAACAGTATCTCTACAGATTTCATAGGACTAACATTCAATCTTGCTTGAAAGGAAGAATTTCTATCCTTTGAAATCAACATAGCTGTGAACAAAGTTAGAAAGGTAAACGAAAATACACACATACTTGAAAACATATTTTCAATTTTAAATTGAGGAACATATGAAATATCAGGAACGGTACTTGTTATTATCAGCTCCATAATAACTAACAAAAGCACTGGGAAAGCAAAGCAGAAAACAAGACTCAATGGATCTCGCAAAATTTCTTTTAAATTTCTTCTCACAAATGCTAAAGTTCTCATAACTTACCTCCTGCAATTTTTATAAAGGCGTCTTCAAACTTTTCTTCCCCTGTCTTTGCTTTTAACTCAGCCACGGTTCCAACTTCTACTAACTTTCCCTTAACCATAATCCCTATTCTGTCGGCAAGAGCTTCAGCTTCCTCCATATAATGAGTAGTCAAGATGATTGTCATTTTCTTTTTAAGTTCTTCTATTTGCTTCCAAAGCTCCTTTCGAGCAATCACATCCAATCCTAACGTCGGCTCATCGAGAAATAAAACTTTAGGAGCACTGACTAATGCCATAGCTATACTCAACCTCCTCTGCATTCCTCCAGAGAGTAATTTCGCTTTCTTTTTCGCAACATCCTCTAAGCTAAAATCCTTTAAAAGGGCTTTTACTTTTTCTTCAATTATCTTTTTGTCCTTGTAATATAGACTTGCAATAAACTCCATATTTTCACGCACTGTTAAATTGCCCGCTATCGCAGTTTCCTGCGGCGATATATTGATAATCTCTTTTATCTTCGCGCTTTGCTTTTTTAAAGAAAAGCCATCTATTTCAGCATTCCCTGAAGTCGGCCTGCTTATGCAAGATAACATTCTTATTGTAGTTGTCTTACCTGCACCATTAACTCCAAGGAGTGCAAAAATTTCACCTTCATATATATCTAACGAAAGACTGTCAACGGCACATAAATCTTTGAATTTTTTAGTTAAATTCTTTATAGAAATCATTTCTTTCCTCCATAAATTTGAGCAAAAATCTTTTCAAAATCTTCTTTTCTAGCAATAGCGATTCCCTTTTCTATATCTCCTAACAATAAAATCGTATCGCCTGGTTGCAATCCAAAGATTTCTCGCGCTTCAGCAGGTATAACAAACTGTCCTTTTGTGCCTATTTTCGCCACCCAAGCATATTTCCCTTCAACACTCTTCATATTCTCTCCTTTTTACTTAGTATGTTTTGTTATACAAATCATACTACTTTTTAATAAATAATGTCAATCATTTATAATGTATTAAAAACATAAAATAACAACTATTCAAATTTAAGGAGCTAGTTTTGAATTATTTCAGATAATAATTTCGCTGATAATTAGCATTAATTTTTAATTTGTTTCAATTTCTATTTCTGAAAGGATATACTCATTTGAAATAAGTGCCCTTACTAATTAAAAAATATTTTTATAAATATGTTTAAGATAATGAAAAAGTGTTAAAAAAAAGATGAAAGGGGGCTAAAATGAATTTAAAAGAAAGCAAAACTTATAATAATCTGGCGAAATCTTACGCAGGAGAATGTCAAGCATATATAAGATACAAGTTTATCGAATATGGTGCAAGACAGCAAGGATATTCTTGTATGGCAGAAATAATCGATAAAGTTGTTTATAATGAATTTAATCACGCACGAATGTTCTATACTTTTATTCAAAAGGCGGATGCTAAAACTATAGATAATATAAATATAACATCAGGATATCCTTTTAAAGAAAAATGGGATTTAGAAGACAATCTACGACTTGCTGCTGAAGATGAAAAGTTTGAAGAAACAAAAATATATCCTGAATATGCTAAAACTGCAAGAGAAGAAGGTTTTGAAGATATAGCAATGCTCTATGATAATATCATTCAAGTTGAATCCTGCCATAGAAAGTTATTTCTAGACTTATACAACCAATTAAAAAACAAAACTCTTTATAAAAAACCTAAACCTGTAAAATGGAAATGCGCCGATTGTGGATATGAATCAACTTCGAAGGAAGCATGGAAGAAATGTCCTCTTTGTCAATCAGAGCAGGGACACGTTATGTTAAAACTTAACGATGAAAATTAATTTTTAATTTCCAAAATATATTTCTTTTTCTTAAAATTTTAATAAAAAAACAATTAAATTTCCATCATATTAATTTAATTAAATTTTGTTAATTTATAAAAAAACATATTTGATTATGAAATATATTTAATTTCAATTATAAACTCAAAAATGCCGTGCTGTTCGAATAATAAAATATTTAAAAATTAATATAAGATTTAAATATTGTAATTAAAAAATAATTAATTTTATTTAAAAAAATTAATTTTATTAAAAAACTGAGCATATGCTCAGTTTTTTTATTTTTTTCTTTATTATCCTATAATTCCTTTAATATCGCTAATACTTCCCTGTGTATATCCTTCAAAGTTTGGATATTCAATTTCTCCAGAAAAACTTGAAATCGTGCAGATTGTTTTCCCTTGCATTTGAATTGCTCCAGTTGTTGTTGAATAATCTGCTTCAATTTTAAGTTCTGTAATCATATTATCATAACGTAAATTCACATAAGCAACAATATTTGCCATTGTTTCGTATGTAAAATCATTATCAAAAGTAATTTTGAAGCTCGTGTTATCTCCTGTTTTATTGATTTCAAATTTTGCATCTGCTTCATTCTCCTTTATGAAATCCATTACACTTTGAAGATTAGTAAAATCGCTAATTCCACCTATTTCTTCTAAGGTAGAAACAACATCTTTTCCTTCTATCATAATTTTTTGCTCAGCGATTGATGTCTGAATATAATTTGATGTGATTGTAGTTGGCAATGAATGAACATAAAGATTATTGTCTTTTAGATAAGATTCCATCGTAATATTTCCTTCCACACCAACTAAATTACAGCTTGTTGTTGTCCTTAAAGCAACTCCTGGGTTTTCACCTAGTTTTATTGCAGCATTTGAAAAATTCTTTACGCTGTATTTCGTTTCGTATCCAGTGGTATTGATATATCCTTCTGCTGATGTATCTACTGTAATACGATATCCTCCAGCTATATCGATATATGTCTGATCATTTTTTGATGTTTCTTCATTAAATTCTGCTGCTGTAGATGCTGAGTAAGACTTACTTGTTTTACAGGTAGCTTGTTCATCTAACTGTCCTCCACATGCGGTGAATAGCATCATTGAAGGAATTAAGCATAGACCTAAAGCCACACCTCTTAAAATATTTTTTGTTTTATTTGTCATTTTATCCTCCTCCTTTTGTTGTAATAATTATATCATAATACAGGACAAATTCAAAGCATATCAAATGCATTTATTAAACGTATTCCATCTCTTTTGTGATTAAACTTGTTGAAAATTGACAAATAAAAGAAGTGTGTTATTACACACCCCTATTATACATAACTAAACTAAAAGTTAAAATCCTTGTTGTTTTCTGGAACAGGCTCTATAATTGCACTAACCTTTCCTCTACACTTAATCATAAATTCTTCCCTATTTTTTAGATATTCAACTTGATTTTTAAAGTAGCTTAATTGTGATTTCACAGTATGTTGAACTCCATTTTCATCATAATAAGTGTAAATAATTTTTCTATATACATCAGCTGAAATTGGAATATCTATCTTTCCAACACCTACTGATCTACTTTGATAGTTTGTAATTTTTGATCTAACAAATCTCGCCTTCGTTATATAGGCAGATTCATC
>CAMEYT010000043.1 GCA_945947685.1 uncultured Bacillota bacterium
AGAAAAAAGATAGAGGAAATTGAGAATAGTGAGGACTTGATTGAAAAATACACAAAGGATTTATCAAAGATAGATGAAAAATTAGCTGAGATTGCAAATAAATTATCAAAAAATAGAAAAGAAATAGCAAAATCTATTGAAATAAAAGTTATAAGAGAATTAATCGATTTAGGGATGAAAAATACAATCTTTAAAGTAGATTTTAAAAATAAAGAAATTGGTTCTGATGGAACAGATCAAGTTGAATTTATTTTCTCAGCAAATAAAGGGCAAGAACTAAAAAATCTTTCAAAAACAGCATCGGGAGGAGAGACCAGTCGAATTATGTTAGCTCTTAAAAACATCTTTTCAGATATTGATGAGGTTGGTTCTTTACTCTTTGATGAGGTTGATTCTGGAATAAGTGGAGAAATTGGTAATATGGTTGGGAAAAAGCTTTTATCCTTATCTCAAAAGACACAGGTTATCTGTATCACTCACTTACCTCAAGTCGCTGCTCTAGCTGATGCTTTCTTCCTAATTAAGAAAGAAACAAGGGGAGAAGAAACGATTAGTTCAGCACACGAAATTGATGAAGCGGAAGCAATATTAGAGATTGCAAGATTGATTGGAGGAGATAATATCTCAGATATTGCAAAGAAACACGCCATAGAAATGCGAGAAAGAAAAATTTCATAAGTTTCTTAAAAACAAAAGTATTATGTTATATTTTAATAACAAAAAAAATAAAGAGAGGCATAAAATTATTTAGCCTCTTTTTTGAATAAAATAACTAACACGACACAAAATAAACTAAGTGGAGGAAAAATGAGAAAGTTTGGGAAAGTATGTATAGTTATTGGGATTTTCTTCTGTCTTATAACTATAACAAATGTGAAATTTAATGAGATTTACTCTCTTCCTGAAAACTTTCTAACTTGTTATTCAGAAATTCAAGAGATTAATAAAAATAAGAAATTTGGTTCTATTGTAAATGGTGCCATTGAATCAGGAATAAAAAATACAGCGACAGGAGAAAAAGAAGATATAATTATCTTTAAGATTTTTGGTTTTATTCCTATAAGAAAAGTAAAAGTTAGTTTGACTAGTGATGAAGAATTATATATCGGTGGAACACCAATCGGAATTTCAATTAGAACCAACGGGATTGTAGTAAATGAAGACAATGAGTATTTTAAAGAAGGAGATATTATTTATAAAATAAACAATGAGCCCGTTAAGTCTACAGAAGATTTATGCTTAAAAGAAGAAGCTGAGGTTAAATATCTAAGACAGAATAAAGCAAGAAAGGTTACTTTAAAGAATTTATCAAATTTAAAAATGGCTGCAAATAACAATATTTCGGGTATTGGAACTCTTACCTATATCAATCCTAATACAAATGAATTTGGTTCGCTTGGGCATGCTGTAACTGAGAATAAAACAATTATCGATATTCAAGATGGAAATATTTACTCTTGTAATTTACTTGGAGTCGAAAAGGGTAAACGCAATGAACCCGGACAATTAAGATGTATTTTTCTTCAAAATAATGGCTGTAAAGGAGAAATAACTGTAAATAATAAATATGGGGTATTTGGAACAATTAGTGATAAAAATAATTTAATTGATGAAAATAAAACAGCAAAGATTGGAGGAAGATTAAGTGTTTCTCCGGGGAAAGCAAAAATTGTATCAAATATAAGTGGAATCAGTGAGGAATATGATATTGAAATAATAAAAGCAAATTATCAGTCTAATGCAGATGATAAAAGTATTGTAATTCGTGTTACAGATGAAAGATTATTAGAGTTAACGGGAGGAATAGTCCAAGGAATGAGCGGTTCTCCCATCCTTCAAAATGGACGAATTGTAGGAGCAGTTACTCACGTATTTACTTCTGACCCGACAAAAGGATATGGTATTTACATAGATTGGATGCTTCAAAATAATAGTAAATCATCTTAAAAGTTATATAAAAATAAAAATATTATGTTATGATTTTATAACATAATACTTATTTTTAATTGTCTTTTAGAGATACTTTATTTGCAACGCTTCTTCTCATATCTTCAGAAATTGCGGCATAGTGTTTCTTTGTTGTATTTACATCCTTATGCCCAAGGACATCTGCTACTATATATATATCCTTCGTTTCTCTGTATAATTCTGTGCCAAATGTGCTTCTAAGCTTATGTGGTGAAATTTTTTTAAGAGGAGCTGCTTCTTTTGAGAATTTTTTAACTAAATTTTCAACTGCTCGAGTTGAAATTCTTCTATTTTGAAGGCTTATAAACATAGCTTTTTCATTATTATCTATTTCTAGTGTGCTTCGACGGCTTAACCAAAGTTTTAAAGCTTCAGCAACTTCATTAGAAAAGTATAGGGTAGAACGATTTCCTCCTTTTCGTGTTACAACAAATGCGTTTTGGGAAAAATCAAAATCCTCTACATTTAATCCAACTAATTCTGAAATACGAATTCCAGTTCCTAAAAACAAGGTAATAATCGCGTTATCTCTGTCAAATGTATTCTTATTATACATTTTTTGTCGATGGCTAAACGTATTTGATTCTTCCACTGTATCAAAAAGTTTAGAAATTTCATTTTTCTCAAGGCGTATTATCTCTTTTTGATGAATTTTAGGTGTTGCAATTTTGCTAGCTTCATTAGAAGAAATCAGATTGTGTGTATATAGATATTTAAATAAGCTTCTAACGGAAGATAATTTTCTTTTTTTACCGGTGTCTTGATTTTTATAAGTTTTTCCATTTATTTCATAAAAGGATAGATATGATAAAAATTGCTCAATATGTGATGATTTTATCTTATTAATATCATCTAAAGTAAATTCAGTGCTTTTTTTGTGAAAGATTTCGCTTAAAAAATGAAAGAACACGGTTAAATCCATAGCATAATTCATTCTTGTAAGTGGAGAAGTTGTATTTTCTATTCCTATAAAAAAATCGTAGCAAAACTCTGGTAAATTCTCACAATATTTACCAACAGACATATTATTTTTTTTATTCCTTTCTTCAAAATATGTTAACTTTGCCATAATTAAATTATATAACATTTTAAAAATAAAGTAAAATGAATTTGATATATATAAATTTTTATCTAAATTTATTGATATTCCAGCTATTTAATTGATAAAATTTACTAAAAAGTTTAAAATAAAAAAGTAAAAATCGGAGGAAAAATGATAGACATAAATTTACTTAGAACAAATCCAGAATTAGTTAAAGAGAATATAAAAAAGAAATTTCAGGATCAAAAACTTCCTTTAGTTGATGAAGCAATTAAACTTGATTCAAAAATTAGAGCTTTAAAGAAGGAAGGAGATGAGTTAAGGTCGAGTAGAAATTCATTAAGCACCCAAATTGGAGCTTTAATGAGAGAAAAAAAGTTAGATGAAGCTAATAAAATTAAAGAAATAGTTTCAAAAAACAATACTAGAATTAGTGAAATTGAAAAGGAACAAGTTGAAGTCGCCGCTGAATTAAGGAAAATTATGTTAATAATTCCAAATATTCTTGATTCTTCTGTCCCAGTTGGGAAAGACGATAGCGAAAATGTTGAAGTTGAGAGATTTGGCGAACCAAAAATTCCAAATTATGAAATTCCATATAATGCCGATATTCTTGAATCATTTGCAGGTCTTGATAAAGAAAGTGCAGGAAGAACTAGTGGAGCTGGTTTCTATTATTTGATAGGTGATATGGCTAGACTTCACGAAGCTATGATTGCTTATGCAAGGGATTTTATGATTGAAAAAGGATTTACATATTGTATTCCTCCTTTTATGATTAGAAGTGATGTAGTAAATGGTGTAATGAGTTTTGCTGAAATGGATGCAATGATGTATAAGATCGAAAATGAGGACCTTTATTTAAGTGGAACTAGTGAACACTCTATGATTGGAAGAGTTAAGGTCCAAATCGTAAAAGAGAAAGACCTTCCTATTACAATGACATCATATAGTCCATGTTTTAGAAAAGAAATAGGATCACATGGGATTGAAGAAAGGGGAGTTTATAGAGTTCATCAATTTGAAAAAGAGGAAATGATTGTCCTTTGCAAACCTGAAGAAAGTATGGATTGGTATAATAAAATGTGGCGTTATTCGGTAGATTTATTCAATAGTATGAATATCCCAGTGCGTCAATTAGAATGCTGCTCAGGTGATTTAGCTGATTTAAAAGTTAAATCCTGCGATATTGAGGCGTGGAGTCCACGTCAAAAGAAATACTTTGAGGTTTGTTCATGCTCAAATTTAGGGGATGCTCAAGCAAGACGTCTAAATATTAGAACAAAAGGTGAAAAAGGCACATATCTCGTTCATACTCTAAACAATACTGTAGTTGCAAGTCCAAGAGGATTAATTGCTTTAATTGAAAATAATTATAACGAAGATGGATCGATAACAATTCCTGAGCCATTACAGATTTATATGGGAGGGAAAAAGGTTATTTATCCAAAAAAATAAAGATAAGTAAAGGGAGGAAGAAAAATTGAAGAAATTATTCGATAGGAAATATATTGAAAACATATTAAAAGAAAATGATACATTATTTAGTGAGAAATTAAATGAATCACTTGTAAATGTTGTTTCTTTAGCTATCGAAGATTTATCAACGAAAATACCCTTTGTAACACTAGAAAATTGTATAATTCAGCCGGTAAACGAGACTTTTAGTGGAGCATTGACTCCAATGAGTAAATATATGTATCTTCTTGGCATAGGGAGCCCTCAATTAGAAGCAAATTGCGTAAATTATTCAGGGTCTTTTCAAAAATTCAGAAAAAAATTAGTCCAAGCGTGGAATGATTCTCGAAGAAAATCCAAGAGAAAAATGAAGAAAGAAGCTCTAAAAAAGTCTCTAGAAGGTCCAAAATTTGAGGAATTTGAGCCAGAAAGATATAATATTGAGAGTTTTAAGCACGATTTACAGACAGCGTTAGCACAACATTTATCTGAAACATCCATTGTTTATAATACTTCAGATAGATTGATTATC
>CAMEYT010000044.1 GCA_945947685.1 uncultured Bacillota bacterium
ACACAATTATTGCCAAAAAGCAAAGGTTTTCTTCCAGATATTTTACCTTTTGCGACATTTCCCGCAAGTATTACAGTTAAAAGCACAAACTTTTTTGTGCTTTACTCTATCAATTACAATTAATATGGCAGTTACTACGATTAAAAATGCTAGTAAAATCAAAATGACAGGAGCTGCGCCGAAAACATCAATTGCTCGGAATATGTTATAACAAAACAGAGTTACTAAATAAGCCACAACTACTTGAATAATGACTCCCAATATTGTCCATTTCCGTCCAATTTCTTTCCATAAGATGGCGATTGTCGTTACACAAGGCGAATAGATAGAACAGAAAGTCAAAAAAGATAAAACATTTGGGATTCCCGCAAAATATACGGGGTTATTAGGATCGCTAAACGAAGCAACTAGACTATCTTTACACTTCAATCCATTGAACATAATTATAGATGTAATAATGACTTCTTTAGCAATTATGCCCGCAACTATAGAAGCTGAAACTCCCCACGAACCGAAACCCAGTGGAATAAATATAGGGGATATGACTTTTCCAATAGTCTCGAGCATACTCCCCTGTGATGATGGAACATATCTCATTGTAAAAGTGAAATTTGATAAAATCCAGACAATAACATTCATTGCAATTAAAAGCGTTCCTACCCTCTGTATAAAGAGTTTTACATTCTCATAGAGAACTTTAAGGATTCTCTTAAAAGAAGGAAGTCTGTATGGTGGAAATTCTAGAATAAAAGATTGTTCTTTACTCTTTAAAAAGGTCTTTTCCAAGATAAAACTCATTGTTATAGAAACAATCACTCCTAAGAGATACAACCCCATAATATAGAATATATTATTAACACCAAAGAAAGCTCCGCCTATTACTAAGTATAGCGGAAATTTTGCACTGCAACTAATATATGGAGTCAATAAAGCAGTCTTTATTTTTGCATTCTTATCCTCCATATTCCTAGCTGTCAAAATGGCGGAGGATGAGCACCCAAATCCCATTAAAAGTGTATAAACACTCTTACCTGATAGGCCAACTTTTCCAAAGATATCTTCAAACATAAAGGCAACACGGGCAAGATATCCGCTATCTTCTAGTAAAGATAAAAAGAAAAACAGCAGAGCGACTTGCGGAAGGAAGGAAAAAATTGTGCCAATTCCATCGATTATAGCTGAATCAAAGAGCGACACAACCCACGAACTTTCTCCAAACAATCTTGCAAGCCAAGATATAAAAGGTTGTCCAGCAAGATCAATTACTTTAACTAATCCATCCGATAAGAATTTTCCAAAGGAGAAAAATGTCAGATAGAATACCCCCATAAGCAATAAGAAGAAAATTGGAAGGCTCAGAAATTTATTCATAAAAAACTTATCCAATTTGCTTCTACCATAAATAATATTAGTTGTAGTAACACACTCTTTCATTGCATCTTCTATAAATTGATATCTTATTTTTGCAACTAACTCCATTGAATTTTCAGGAAGTAAAGCTTCTACCTTACTCCAAACGTCTCTCGGAATTCGATTAATTACATATTCATCCTTTTCCAAACATTTTGTAGCATAATAATCGAGCTTTTCCTTGTCAAAATGTGGCGCTATTTCCTGCTTTATTTTTGCAAGATTGAATTTTGAAACATAGTTTGGAGCTTTACACTCGTCCGCTCTTATCAATGCTTCATTTAACTCGTTCAGTCCCTCCCCTTTATTTGCATTAATTGATATGAAAGGAACTCCAAACTTTTCAGACATTTTTCTGTAATTAATCTTATTCTTCGGAATTTTATCCATATTATTTACTGCAACCACCACTCTGCTGCCAAACTCAATCAAATTCAAAGCAAGATAAAGATTTCTAGCTAAATTATTCGCATCACAGATGACAAGAATTCTCTTTTTTGAGTTCTTGTAGAAATAATCCCTCGCAACACTCTCTTCATAGCTTAAAGTCGAAAGTGAATAGAGCCCTGGGAGATCGATTATTCGCATTTCTTTATCAAAATAAACATATCTCCCAGCCTTTTCCTCAACTGTAACTCCGTGCCAATTCCCTACATGCTCATTCCCCTTTGTCAATTTATTATAGAGTGAAGTCTTACCGGTATTAGGATTTCCAACTAAAAGATATTCAAAATTATCTTCCATTCTTTCCTCCCATTATTACATAGTTTGCAATCTTCCTTTGAAGAGATAAAGTATATCCTCTAATTTCAATCAAAATTACCTTACCCAAAATAGATTTTCTAGCTAATCTAACCCTTTCTCCAGAGGTAAAACCCAAATCTAACAGTCGTCTTCTAATCTTATTCGTGCAATCAGATTTAAAATCTTCAATTTTTCCTTCCTCACCAATTTTTAATTCGGATAATAGCATTTTTCACCTCAATATATTGTTGTTCTAGGACTAATATATTGAAAAAGTGCGAAAAATATGGTAAAGGGACAAAAAAAAGTTGAATTAAATAGAAATTTATGATAAAATATCGATGTATTAAAAAGGAGAAATATATGAAGTGTATATATTGCGGTTGCGAAGAAAGTAAAGTTTTAGATTCTAGAAGCACCGATGAACTTAATGCAATAAGACGTCGCAGAGAATGCTTAAACTGCGGAAGAAGATTCACTACATATGAAACAGTAGAGTCAACACCTATTCTGGTTGTAAAGAGTGATGGAAGCAGACAGACATTTGATATCAATAAAATTAAAAAAGGAATGATTAAAGCCTGCGAAAAAAGACCTGTTTCAATTGAACAAATTGAAAAAATGGCTCAAGATATTGAAAAAACATTACAAAACAACTTCAAACAGGAAGTCCCATCGTCAGAGATTGGGGAGATGGTATGCGATTCTCTTAAAGCCGTGGACGAAGTTGCATATGTTCGTTTTGCATCAGTTTATCGTCAATTCAAAGATATTGAGAGCTTCAAAAAATTAATAGAAGAATTATAAAAAACACTTGAGTATGTGTCCAATCCTAAAAATGAACACTAAACTCAAGTTTTTTTAATTTATATTTATAAAATCTTCATTCTCCATCCTACACGTAGTCAATCTTCGCACTATCTTTGATTGATTATACTTTGAATATTATCTCTTCATTATTTTTATTTCCCTTCCTTTATTATATATCTACAAGTTTAATTAACATTGAAATGCAAATTAAAAACATCTACAAAAACTTTTAAATCTTATTATTAATATTTATTCCTTTTACTTTTAAATTTAAAAAAGCTTTACATTTCCCTAACTATGTCTGCAATTACTGAATAATCTTCAATCTCATTGACTAAATTGTTCCATATTTGGCGATCATCTGAATTTGCATCTAAATCTGGGTTTATGCATAGTGTCTTACATCCTGACTCATACACCCATTTATCATTTCCACCATTCCCTATAAATAGCACATCTTGAGGGGATATTCTCTTTATCTTTATATAATTCTCAATGAATCTCGCCTTCCCTTCAAAATCATATTTTGTGCCTACGATTTTATCAATTATCCCATTTTCGTCAAAGTGCATATCATTTGCGTTAATAGAATCAAAGTATTTTGCAGAATCTCCTAGAACTCTATAAATCACTGGAGCAATATTCCCACTTACAATATGAAGGTGGCACCCTTGTTCGTGGAGCTTCTTCACAGTATCTTGCACATTGCTCAAAAGTTGAACTTTATCAGCTATTTCTATTAGATCTCTCGAAGTAAATCCTCTGTCCCTAAATTTTGCACAAGTTAGATCACACCAATCTTGATGTGTTATTTCCTTGTTATTATATTTATAAAACAAAGACTTATAATAAGAATTTTCATCCACATCATAACCCATTTTTGCCCAAATCTTTTTCCATACATTTGTCCCTTTCTTTGTCAAAGTCCCATCAAAATCAAAAATGATATCCTTTATCATAATCCTCTCCTTACGTGATAAGTATATCATAAAAAAGGAAAAAAAACAAATACTTTGATTTTTTTCGACATATACTACCATATGGAAACTTCATTTTTAGAATTGAGATGTAAAGAAGTAATAAATATTGTCGATGGTCGCCGCCTTGGCCATATAACAGATATCGTATTTTCTCTTCCCAACGCATATATTCTGGGTGTTATTGTTCCAGGCGGCAATCAAAGCCTTTGGAATATACTTAAAGCGAACGACTCGCTTTTCATTTCGTGGCAACAGATAATAAAAATCGGCGAGGATTCAATCCTCGTCGAAATTGCAAACAATGGATATACTCCCAATAATTTTATATTAGGGAACAAAAAACGTTAGACAATTCGCTCTTTCATTGTCTTAAGAGCATTTTTTTCCAATCGTGAAACCTGTGCTTGAGATATTCCCACTTCTTCACTGACCTCGATTTGCGTCTTTCCAATATAATATCTCAAAAGTAAAATTTCTCTTTCTCTTGGAGATAAATCTTTTATCGCTTCTTTTATTGCAATTCGCTCATATAGACTATCGTCGCAATCTTTTAGGTCCTTTAACTGGTCTTCCAATTCAATTGTATCTCCTTCACTACATATGGGTTCACTCAGAGACACTGTTTCACTGATAGCATCAAGAGCAAAGGTTATCGTTTTAACTGGAATGCCCAAATACTCTGAGATATCATCTAAAGTTGGCTCTTTGAAATTATCTTTAGATAAAATTTCCTTTGTCTGTAAAACTTTATATGCTACATCTCTCAAGCTTCTCGAGACTCGAACAGAATTATTATCTCGCAAAAATCTTCTTATCTCTCCGATTATCATTGGGACGGCATATGTTGAAAAACGTATCCCAAGTGTATCATC
>CAMEYT010000045.1 GCA_945947685.1 uncultured Bacillota bacterium
AGAATCAAATTGTCCAATTAATTCATCTAAATTATAACTCTTAGTTGAAATTCTCGTTCGCCAAGTCTTTCCGATAGTATCATTCTTTGTCTTAATCTTAAGAGTCAAATCATAATTTTCAACTTCACCAGTATGGTCAAATGATATAACTTTCTTTCTATATTTAAAATTTGTAGGAACTTCTGCTCTCTGACAATGGATTGTAAAAGTATTACTTTCAATATAGAAAGTCCCATCAGTGAAAGGAGTATCACTTTCGAAGGTCTTGTGTGTGTCATATCTTACATTTATATCAAAACTTCCTACAAAACTTGAAAGGTCAATTTTTTGAAGATATTCCCCGTCTTGTTTAAATTCCTCTCCTAAAGCATTTGTAAAAATAAGTCTTTCCGCATTCGTTTGAAGAGCAACATTTAATAAGTTGTCTTCCTCAAGGCTGACAGATTCTTTTTCTGGTGTGGATAACTTTTCAACATTCAACACCGCTTTTGTAGAAGGTTTATAAATCTTCTGCATCTCTGTATCAGTGCAGAGAGTTCTCAATTCTATTTTTGTGATTCCACTGTTAAATTGATAAGCAGATGAAAATTTATATATTAAGATTTCTTCCTCAGTTTTAGCTATTCCCTCGATAATCTTTGCACCATTTATATAAATTTCATATTTTCTTGGATTGATATAAGGTGTTTGTGCCGCAGCTGGATTCTTGAATTTTATTTCATACCCCGACAAGTCAGAAGAGTGTTCATCATTATAGTAGAAATCTAAGAAATATGGATTCTCTTCTTCTTCTGAAACAATAAATGTATCAGTCATAATATTACTGCTCGACCAATAAATATTTTCGTCTGTAGATAATGTTTGAACCTCAATCTTATAGAATCCACCATCCAGTTCTTCTGTTTCAGTGCTTAATGTTTCTTCGTCGCTAATTAGTTCAAGTTCTTCTTCCTGGAAAGAACTATCTTTAGCTCTGTATATTTTTACTCTATATTTTGCGTCTTGGATTCCTTCCCACACATATTTGTTTGTATTTATATCTATTCCATTTGCACCCAATCCACTAACCTTATCAAAGATTTTTATCTCCTTTAATGTCTCAGAATTAATCGTGTCATTATTTTTCTTTGCAATAACTTTAAACTCAAATGTCAAGTTGTCAGTCAACCCATAAAATTCCCTGTCAATAACACCCAAATTAAGAAGAATCTTAGCTTCATGTTCACTACTCGTAAAGTTTATTCTTTTATCATTAATATAGACTTCATAATCTTCGGCATATTCGATTTTATCAAATTCTAAAATCGAGTTTCCGCTCTCATCAAATTTGTGAGTCAAGTTCTTTGCTTTTTCAAGCATATATATCGTTTTCGTTTCTGTTAAATTAGAATCAATAACACTATTTATACCATCTAAAGGTAAAATATTATCATTACCATAACTAGGAAGAGATCTAACACTAAAATCATATTTCCCGTCAGTTAATGGAATTCTAACTGTTGTCTTTTTACCACTTTCAATCTTCGCAGCAAACTCTTCTCCATTTTTATATATTATAAAGTTCTTTAAATAATCCGATTCACTTGATATATCTACATCAACATAGTTCGTTCCCAAACTATAAGCTACATCCGCAGGCTGTAATTTTACAACTTTCTTTTCAAAAGTTTCACTATTACTGTTGAGCATATTTTCGCCCGCGATTGACTGAATATTTACAGTATATACCCCCGCTTCCGCATCGTCGAGAATTGTAGAAGATTCTGTTGTTGTAAAATCAAATTTTTCGCCCTCTTGGTTCGTATAGATTATATGATATTTAATTGCTCCTTCGATAGCATTCCAAGTCAGCTCCCCGTCCCTATACTCCAACTTTGGAGAGGCAAGTTTGCGAAGAGTCATATCCTCTTTAGAAGATAAGTATCTTCCAGTAGTATCGACAGCTTCAACACATATATTTACAGAACTCCCTTTTGTTTGAGCAAAATCTAACTCGATTTTGTTGTCTGCTGTTTCATATAAAAAGCCGTTAACAGTAACTCTATATGTAGCATCCTCAACACTGCTCCAAGTTAAAACACCCTTCATCGAATTTACATCAATGTCAGGCGTAAACTTTAAACCTGATGGGGAATCAAGATGTTTGTAATAAAGCACAATATTCCCTGACCAAGGCGAAGGATCTATCATCTCAGTTCCCGCAGCTCTGATACTGAAATTATATACACCCTCTTCTGTTAATTGATAAAAGGAATCTGTTGTGTCAAATAATTCATCATTAATTTTTAATTCATATTTTGCTTCACTCTTTTCTCCCTTTATAAATGAAAATACACTGTTCCACGAAATCAATCCCGTGTCAGAAATCTTGATATCACTTGGATTTGAAAATTCATCTTTGACATAAATCTCAATAAAACTACTCTTCTCTCCGTTCACTACTGAGTATATATATGTTACTCCTGGATTTACTCCTATAAATTTATCAGAATCTTGACTAACAATGTTTTCATCCATTGAAAAAAACTCTGCATCTTTGCCTTTATAATAATTCGATACGTCAAAATATTCTCCCTTTGAAACAAGCAATCTTTCTTCTGTAAATTTTTCGGTTGTGCTTGTTTTCCCGCAAGATGTTATTAAAAATGCTCCTGCAATAAGTGTTGTTATTGCAAAAGCACTAATTACGTTGATATAAGTTTTTCTCTTTTCCATAGACTTATTTTATCACTTTTTATATTATTTTATCAAATAAAATAACCCCTAAAAATACATTTTTCTCTATTTTTTTTATTAATTTTTAAAAAATGTAAAAAAAATATTTTAACTCTCTGTAAAAATAGGATAAATAATTAATTTAAAAATCAATTAAAAAAACCGCAATATGCACGGTTTTTAAATGTTAATATTAAGAGTTTTTGCCCAATCTGGAAGAGAAATAAACTTTCTTCCATTGAGATATGATAATTCTCCATTAATTCCATTGATTTTTAAATAATAGCAATGTAGTTTCTGTTTTTTCTCCTTAAATTTTTTGTTATCTTCGTTCTTGCCATATTTTCCATCCCCAACAATAGCATTTCCTAAAAAAGCCAAATGCGCACGGATTTGATGAGTTTTTCCCGTTA
Source organism: uncultured Bacillota bacterium (assembly GCA_945947685.1). Lineage (GTDB taxonomy): Bacteria > Bacillota > Clostridia > Christensenellales > UBA1242 > Caccovivens. The sequence continues at coordinate 3,129 of CAMEYT010000045.1, forward strand.
TTAAAGTAGCCTCAACAATACTTGTTTCACTGCCATTTTTTAGAGTTTTAAATATTGTTTCTATCTTGACCGCTCCTTGAACAAAGTTATTGTAAATTTTTACAGAGCTTGTTTTACTGTCTTTAACTAGATAAGCGGTATATTTTTCACCTTTGAAATTTGTCTTTCCAACCACTTCTGCTAGGTATTTTTTATCAAACATCTGTTTTTTTATTGCTTCACTCAACTCTTTTTCTGCTTGTTTATTCTTTGCCATAACAAGAACGCCTTCTGTGTTTCTATCAAGTCTATGAACAGCAATTACCCCTGGAATTTTTCCTTCAAGCCCGTCTTCCCCTTCAACTTCTATCCCAGACATTTTATCTATAACTAAGATATTTTCATCTTCGAACACTTTTTTAAACTTATCCTGGGGAAGTGTAGCAACAAAAATAGTTAAAACTTGCCCATTAAACACAATTCCATCTACATTTGTCTTAATTCCATCTATTCGAACATCCTTATTCCTAATAATTTTATTAATGTTATTATATGAAAACCCATAGTTAAGTAAAACATTGCTCAATTTATCCGTATTCTTTACTTTTATTTCAATTTTTTCCATATTAGCCTCACAGGGGTTATTTTATCATAAATCCATCTTTTTATCAAATGTTTATCATCTTTTATCCTCTTTCTTAATAATAATATTGAAAGGGGGCTTTATGCAGGAATATATAAACATTGATAATCAAAAAATATTAAATATAAAGGGTGTCGAAAAAATTATTTCAAGCACGCCAACCCAATCAATCATACAATCAAATTTAAGCTATATTCAAATCCATGGAAATAATCTTGAAGTCAAAAAACTAGATGTCGAAAACAAGGAAGCAATAATTGAGGGTGATATTTATAATATTAAATTCAACAAACAAGCAGAAAAAAAATCTTTATGGAAGAGGCTATTTAGATAATGCTATACCCAACATTATCCCAACCATTAATTATTTTTTTATTCATAATTATAGGCTTTTTATGCGGATTAATTTTTGATGCATTTTTACTAATTAATTATTTTTTCAATAATAATAAAATTAGCAAACAAATTTTTTATTTTCTCAGTATATGCTGTGTTTTCTTAATCTTTTATATTTTAAATTTACAATTCAATTTTGGACAAATTCGTTTCTATCCTTTCTTGTTATTTTTCTCATCTTTAATAATTCAAAGAATTACATTGGGTAATCTATTTGCAAAATTTATTCATAGATGCTATAATTCTATTGTAAAGTATTGGAGTAAACTTTCAAAGAAAATTTATGAACGAAAGGAAAAAGAAAAAAGCTAAAATTTTAATTATAATTTTATTCACACTCCTGTTGATCATTGCAATAGTAGAAACAGGGATTCTTTTATCAATGCGTTCAAGACTGGACAGTTTAACCAATGATAACAATCAGATTCAAGAACGTTTAGAAAATTCTTAAAATTTTTCAAAAAAAATAATGAAATCTAGTTGACAATAGCTTACTTTTTTGATATCATAATGGAGCAATACAGTTAAATCTCCCTCCTAACTGTAACGCAAAAGTTATAGATTTGTTAGTCTATTGACTAACAAACAATCTACAACTTATGATCCCCAGTAGCTCAGTGGTGGAGCACTCGGCTGTTAACCGATAGGCCGTAGGTTCGAATCCTACCTG
>CAMEYT010000046.1 GCA_945947685.1 uncultured Bacillota bacterium
GTGCAAAAAAAGGGTTTCTCTATGGATTTGATCGAGATGAGAATGCTATAAAAGCAAGCACAGAAAGATTGAAGAATTACAAAAATTTCAAGATAATAAAAGCAAACTTTCACGACGCAAAAGAAAAACTCTTAGAAGAGGGTGTAATAGAAGTTGACGGCATTCTTATCGATTTAGGCGTAAGCTCACATCAGATAGATGAGGGGGAGAGAGGTTTCTCTTTCCTTCATGACGGTCCATTGGATATGAGAATGGATAAGGAGCAAAAACTCACAGCATATGACGTTGTAAATAAATATCCAAGAGAAAAACTACTCAAAATTTTATACGAATATGGGGAAGAATCAAACGCTAGAAAAATTGTTGATAATATAATTGAAGATCGTCAAAAAAAACCTATATGCACGACTTTTGAGCTAAAGGACATCATTGAAAAATCATTCCCAAAAAAAGTTTTATTTGGGAAAGGAGGTGTCTCAAAACAAACTTTCCAAGCAATTAGAATTGAAGTTAATGGGGAATTGGAAGGTTTAGATAAGACTTTGCGAGATTTAGCATCAATGTTGAAGAGTGGGGGAAGATTAGCTGTTATCTCTTTTCACAGTTTAGAGGATAGGATTGTTAAGAATGTATTTAAGGATTTAACAACAGATTGTATCTGCCCTCCTAAAACACCTATATGTATTTGTGGACATAAGGCGGAGGGGAAACTTGTAAATAGAAAGCCGATAACAGCAGGCGAAGAAGAATTAAAATCTAATTCAAGAAGTTCGTCTGCTAAGCTGAGGATATTTGAGAAAATTTAGAGATATTTACAAAAGGAGGAGAATATAATATGAAAGAAGTTCTTTTGCTTGATAAAGAAACGGAAATAAAACAAGATATAAAAATCAAATTAAAGACCGAAAAATCGGTTGAGAAGAAAGATAAAGAACTTGCAAAAAAATTATTTTCTACTCCAGTTAAAGAAGAAGTTATCGAGAAACCAAATTTTGATAAAATAGAGGAACTATCTCCTGAAAAAAGAAAAAAAATCTTTAAAGTTTCGATGGAAAAAGAAGAAAAACAAAAATTCAGACTGAATAAAAAATTGAAAATGGCACTTATTGGAATAGTTATGGGAATGTTGTTGATTTTTTGCATAACATCTACGATTGAGATTGTAAAATTAAACGCAGAAGTTCAGCAAGCGCAGTCAAATTACAATGCTAGCTTGACAAATCTGATTCAAAAAATTTATTCCACAGAAACAGGAAATAGGTCGTTAAATCTTTTCGAGACTTTTCCAGAGGAGAATTTGGGAGCGACTTCCTTTTATGAAAGTTCAAATTGGTTTGATAGAATATGCAACTTTTTAACGGGAATTTTCGGAGGGTAAGTTGCAAAAATTATATACATTACATTCACTACGAAAGAGGATATTGGCAATAATAGTGCTAATATCCCTTCTTTTTTGTGCGTTGGGAGTTAGACTTTTTATTATACAAATCATAAATGGCAAAAATTTACAAAGTAAAGCTACTAGTCAGTGGACGAGAGATTTAGCAATAATAGCACCTAGGGGGACAATCTATGATAGAACAGGCTCGACTTTAGCGGTTAGTTATACAACTTACAATGTCTATGCGCGTGCGAGAGAAATTAAAGAAAAAGATAAAATTGCAGAATATTTGTCTTCAAAATTAGATATCAACTTTTCCACAATTTATGATAAAATTTCTCAGAAAAATATTTCTGAAGTTCTTTTAAAAATGCAAGTCTCTTCGGATATTGCTGAAGAAATTTACAATCAAAAGTTCAGTGGAATATATTTAGCTGAGAATGTCGCAAGATATTATCCATATGGCGATTTTCTCACACAAATATTGGGGTTTACAAGTTCAGATAATGTCGGTCAGACTGGTGTTGAAGCATATTTTAACTCTTTTTTACAAGGGAAAGACGGATATTCCTTTACACAGAGTGATTTACAGGGCAAAGAGATATGCGGAAAGCTAAGATATTATGTTGCTGGGACTAAGGGAGAGGATTTACACCTAAGTATAGATTCTAAAATTGAATTAATTGTTGAGCAGACTCTAGAACAGATTATGCAAGAGCAGAAAGCTAAGAGTGCGACTGGAATTGTGATGAAAGCAAAGACTGGGGAAATCTTAGCTTTATCCACAAAGCCGAGTTTTAATTTAAATGAAGTCCCAAGAGATAACTTGACAGAGTTATTCGACTATTCAAAAATTAAGGGTATAACAGACCTTTATGAACCAGGATCAACGTTTAAAATACTGACTCTTGCCGCTGCACTTGAGGAAGGGTTAACTAATTTTAATGAAAGATTTTATTGCCCGGGATATAATATGGTCGATGGAGTAAAAATCAAGTGTTGGAAATCGTTGGGACACGGATCTCAGACCTTAGTGGAAGGTTTTGCAAATTCGTGTAATTGTGTGTTTATGAACTTAGCGCTTCGCCTCGGAGTGGAACGTTTTTACAAATATGCCAAACTTTTCGGAATTGGAGAGGCAACAGGGGTAGATTTGTCTGGAGAGGCAAAGGGAATTTTGATGCCTCAAAAATATGTAAAAAATGTAGATCTTGCGAGAATGGGGTTCGGGCACGCCATCACTGTATCTCCTCTTCAACTTTTGAACTCTGTTTCAGGAATAGTTAACGGAGGAAAGCTCTGCACACCAACAATTCAAAAAGTGGATAACCCTAATGTAAGAAGAGAAATTATTTCTTATGAAACATCTCAAAAGATGAACTTTCTTCTAGAGAAAGCTACAAACAAGCACGGCGATTGTTCCTTTGTTGAGGGATATAACGTTGGAGGAAAAACAGGAACTGCCCAAAAGTATGATGAAAGCGGAAAGATTGCTCAAGGAAAATATATTTCTAGTTTTATAGGAGTTTATCCTGCAAATAATCCTGATTATGCAATATTAGTCTTCGTTGATGAACCGAGTGCAGGAGCTTATTATGGAAGTATTGTTGCCCAGCCATATGGGAAGATAATTTTCAATAAAATGTTTGAATATCTTAATATTCCAAAAGAAAACGAAGAAATTAAATTGGAATATATTAAAATGCCTAATGTAGTTGGTTTGACAGTAAGCGAAGCAAGTGAAATTCTTATAAAAATGGGAATCGATTTCGAATTGTATGGTGAAAGTGGAAAAATCAAAAAACAACTTCCTCCGGAAGGTGAAGATATTGCTGTTGGAGATACGATTGTTTTAATATCTTAGCAAATTTTCTTGTAAAAAGTTAAGAAATTATATATAATAATATTATGAGTGAAACATTATGGATAATAATAGGAGTGGTGATAGCGATAATAGTATTTAGCGTGCTTTTGTCTATTGCCTCTTTTTCTAATGATAGATTTATGCAGATTTATGAAAAAGCTAGCACAACGCAGGCAAAAACAGATATGAATATATTAGACTTTGTGCATAATCTTAATCATATAAAATTAAAAGAAAAGATAAAAATTGCACAAGTCGAACAAGATACAAACAATTTCTATGATTCAAAGTTAAAGATAGTCGCATTGAGCAAAAAAACTCTAACATCAAATACAATTTCTTCCTTTGCTATTGTAGCCCACGAAATGGGACATGCTCTACAAGATCAAGAGGGAGGGAAACTCAAAGCATTAAATTTTTTTAGGCGAATTGGGTCATTTATAAGTTATCTGTTCATCCCAGCTCTAATCGCAGGAATAGGGTTATTAATTGCAGGAGAGAATTTTAGAACCTAGAGCTATATAATGTTTGCTGTTGCAGGAGGAATATTCCTTTTAGCTGTTATAATAAAAGCAATTACAATAGCTATTGAAAAAAATGCATCAAATAAAGGATTGGACTTCTTAGAGGAAATTCTTGCTCCAGAAGATGTTGTAGAATGTCAAAAATTGTTGAATGCCGCTAGATTGACCTACTGGGGAGACTTATTTAGACTACTTCTTTCTTGGACGTTTTTAACAAAAAAGACAAAAATGATTAGATGAAAAGCGTGCATATGCTCAAAATTTGAAAACAACTATTGCATTTAGTAAATAATTATGCTAAAATGTAGCTATGAATAAAAAGAAGCTTAATGCCAAGAAAATAAATTCTGTGCTTAAAAAAAAGGACAGACCTCTTTCATTGCATCAAGAAATTAAGATGTTTGAGAAAAGCTATTTAGAAGAAAAATATAGATTAGATCCAAATTGTAAACCCGCAAGAAAGATAGAAGCAAAGGTTGCTTGGGCAGATATGATAAATGAAAGGAACAAGAAGAGTGGAATCAAATCTCTAATAGAAAAAAAAGGAATTTATAAAAGCAACAGGTTATATTTCAGAAAAACATTAAAAGATGAGAAAAAATACAGAGTGTATTTAAAAAACAAAGATGAAGAAAATGAATACACACTATCTCAAAGAATTAAATATTCGGATAAAAGGGCAGTTCTAAAGGGATTCAATAAAAAAAATTGTATTATTGTTTGTTGTTGTTTAATAGCATATGCTGTTTTTTACCCAATAGTGAGGGCTAAAATTCTTGAGTGGACTGCAGATAGACGCCCTCCTGCAAAATATGAGAGAGAAGATCTTTATCCTAATGAAGAAGTTCAAAGAACAGAGGAGGGAGATATTATAGAATATCCAGTGATAAATGAGGAATTAGTAGAAGCATACTCAATACTTACGGACCGATTAAAGAATGGTTTTAAATCATACGGAGTCGATATAAAAGGAATAGGAGATATTCAAGGAATCTATGAACATAATATGGGAAACGATGGGCTGCTTAATCACAGTAAGA
>CAMEYT010000047.1 GCA_945947685.1 uncultured Bacillota bacterium
CCTTTCTTGGTTTAGGCTTATCCCTATCAATATTAAATACTTTCTTTGAGTATTCTTCATTATTAATCAAGAACTCAGCAAAATCTTTATCATTAACTTTTGCCCATTTTAAGACACTTTCATAAACCTCATCTGCATTCATTCTAGCAATTACGCTCTTAGAGATATCATTTAACTTAACTAAATCGAATATTGGTGCAATAGTAGTTATTTCATTGATTCCAAATTTAAACTCTCTCCAAGATTTCTGTGGATTGTTATTTCTCCAAGTTTCAAATCCTGAGTTAATTAAATTTAATAAATATTCAATTACTGCATCCGTTGGATATCCCTCTCTTTCATAGAAACGCATATCCGCTTCTGGGTCATATCTCTTCGAAATTTTTCTCTTGTTTCCATTATCACCAATCTTCCAAATCAATGGATTATGGCAATATTTTGGTCTTTCAAGCCCTAGAGCTTCAATTATTTCCAAATGAACAGGTGTTGATGCAATGTATTCCTCTCCACGAACAACAATAGTAATACCCATAAGCATATCATCAACAATGTGAGCAAAAGTATATGGAGCCAATCCATCACTCTTCAAAATAACTACATCTTTCGCGTTAGCTTGTGCTTCAATCCCTCCTTTGATAAGATCAACAAACTTAATTCTGTCTTTCCCATTTCCCTTTGTTTTCAGTCTAATAGCAAATTTCTTTCCCTCTTTGATATTTCTTTCAATTTGCTCAAAAGTTAAATTCCTACACTCATCATATTCAGTATTATCTGTATCAATAAACTTTGTTTCTCTCTCTTTGAGGATTTCCGCTTTTCCACCTTTAGCTTCACAGAAACAAGGGAAAGCCTTCCCTTCTGCTACAAGCTGCTTTGCAAAAATAGCATAAAAATTTGGTCTTTTGCTTTGAATATATGGGCCATAATTCCCTTTTGTTTCACCATTTGGCATTTCATATTCATCAGGAAATATTCCATAAGTTTTTAAATTATTAAAAATAACATCCATTGCTCCTTCCACTTGACGCTCTTGGTCAGTATCTTCAGTTCTAACAATGAAAACTCCATCACTATTCTTTGCTAAGCAGTAAGAAATAAAACATTGAAAGAAATTCCCGATATGCATCATTCCTGTTGGACTTGGAGCATATCTTGTAACTTGTTGTCCTTCTTTTAAAGCTCTCTTAGGATATCTTTTTAATACTTCATCTGCAGATTCCACTCCTGGAAAGAGCAATTCTGCTAACTTTTTATAGTCCATTTTTATTTCCTTTTATATTTTTGTAGTATAATAATCAATCCAGTCTAGAAGGATTTCTTGATAATATTTTGAAATCTTTCTGAAAACTGCATATTCTTCATTTGTAAATTCGTTGTTGTCAATAAATCTCTTCTTAATTGGATTAAACTTTGTTTGATATGCTCTAGCAAGTTCTTCACTTACTTTAACAACCTCATATTGTTTATTCAATTCAGCTAAATCTTCAGTAGAAAATTTCTTCTCAACATTCAGTGATTTTTGAACTAAGACTTTTTTCATAAAGTTCAAGTAATCATTCATCCACGAAGTGATTGTAATAAGATAATCTTCTCCTTCTCCAGCCTCTGTTTTTTCATTCGTTGTTAAGAATTTTGATTCCATATCTTCAACTAACAATGAATAATAATCATCTAAAATATCCAAGCTTATATTCATAAAGCAAGATTTTTCAGCTCTAGTCGATTGACTTTTACTTATAGTCTGAGTCCAAACAAACCCTTCCTTCCCTAGATATGAAACATCTAATTCTGAAGTCTCTTTTTCACTAATTACTTCTACTTTTGTATTCTTAACAATATTTTTTCCTTTAAATGTAGCATCTGCAGCCTCAGCTAGTTTATAGAATTGATCAGAAAGTTCTGTTGGAGGAACTGTAGTGATTTTTGCTTCTGATACATTTGCCTCCCAAACATAATTGTTATCATCTGTATATGTAACAGTTTGTATTCCGTCAACTACTTCACCAACTTTCGCGATAACAGTTCCCTTTGCTAAAACTTTGCTCTTCAATGTAAAGATTATGTCGGTGGTCAAGCTAACTTCTTTATCTACAGCTATCTCTCCCTTAACATATTCAGAGTTTGTTGCAAATACTTTTTCCCAAATAATCCCGTTATCGTCTGTGAATTGAGCTGTAAAATATGCTGTGCCAGCTACACTAACAACTTTAACTTTTTGATCCTTAACTACCTTTCTTCCAAGGAATGTTACTTCCCCCAAAAAGTCTTTAGTTAATTCAACCCTATCCCCTACTTTCACGTCTTCAAATTCTTCGCTTGTGCTAAAATCCCAAACGAGATTACTCTTGTCGATATATCTCAATTTATATGTAACGCTTTCTGTCCCATTGATTTCCATTATTTGCACTTTTTGTCCAGCAGAGATTAATAATTTATTTCCAAAAGAAAAGACTATATCTTCTGCAAGTTGTGTTGATAATTGCTCTTCATAGCTAACATTTGGGCAAATTTCCTCAACTACTTTACTTGACTCCTTAGCTAGGTTGATTGTTGTTCTAACATATTCTTGATAGTCTTTTTTGTAGTTGTAGAGAGCATTTTGATATATATTAAATATCGATGATGTTGTTGCTGGCACTCCTCCAATACTTGCAATATATTGGTTTAAGCGATCAACTTCTCTGCTTTGAACAGTAGTCTTTGAGATAAAATTATCCAGCGAACTTATAAGTCCAGATACGTTCCCCTTTGACATATCTAAATCTGTTATATTATTCTTAATAATATCCGCATTATTTTGGATTATATTAAAAGAAACTCCAAATGGAAGGTCGTAGAAAGAAGCTATCACTTCTCTCTCACTTGTAAATTGTTTGTAAAAGTTAGTTAAATTTGTTTCACTATTAATTTCGCTAGGCGTTTCAACGAGAGCTTTCCTTTTATCTGTTGACATTATATCTCCTAACGATAATATTTTATCTCCTTGATAATTAGGCACATAGTATTTATAATTTCCACCCCCAACTGAAGAAAGAGTAAGCTCTCTTGTTGAGAAGGATTCACTCTTAGTAACCGCTGTAATCGCAGATTCCATTTTATCAGAAAGAGTTTTACTATCTTCACTTCCGCCACACGCAGTCATAAGTATTATCGAAGAACCTAAAATAGGAATTAAAACTAATCCAGCTATAATTTGTTTTTTCATCTTATAACCCTCCTTTTAAGAAATCCACAGCAAGTGTAACATAGGTTATTTGTTCAGCACTCAGTGAAACTGAGTCATACTTAAATCCATTTAGGATAAGATATTCATAATTTACTTTTCCTTCAGTCTTCTCTTCCAAAAGTTTTAAATTATCTGCATTTTTTTGTATTGATTCATCTATGTAATAATGTGAAATTGAGCTTTGAGAAGAATAAAAATAATGAACTACAAAATTGAGTAATTTTTCACTCGCATTTTTGCCTACTAAGGTGTCTGCAAATCCTTCAGTATTAAAGAACTTTTCTTTAATAACTTTGAAATATGAGTTAGTTGCTTCTACAACATTACAATACATTTGATTTCCAAATGTGCCCTTTAATTTCATACTATTGAATTGCTTTAAAAGATCTGTCATTTCAACACAATTTGTTACTATCGACTCAAAATTGTTTCTAACAGCTTCCCACACAGCTGTTACAACTGTTATGTTTACTTTCTTAGTTCCGCTGCTTTCGATAAACATCTCCTCTTTATGATTTTTAATGTGTTCGCCTATCTTCTTTATATTCAATTTTATATCATTTAGATATCCATCCAATCTCTTTGCATCCCTCTTGGCAATCTTATCACTAAAAATTGATTCAAAGTTTGTATCATAGAAACGGCTCATGGCGTTTACTGAGGAAATTAGGTTATCAAGAGAATCCATTTCATAAGCATAGTCAGTCATCTCGTGATTTATAAACTCATTTCTAAAAGCCAGTCTAAATTCTTCAATCTGTCCTTCTGCCTTCTTCATATCGCTTTCAGAATCATAGACTGCTTCATTTAAGTATGACTGAAAACTCATTGAAATGTCTGCCGGCTTTGCAGGCCAATAAGTTACACCTAAAACCACTCCGGCAATAGCAAAACATAATATTGCAAACAATATAACAATCGCTTTTTTATTTGCTTTTCTTCTTGTTGCTTTCTTTCCCATTTTTCCTCCTATTAGTTATTTTCATCGAATAGATCAACAGCTTCAATTTCGCTTAAAGCTACTTCCTCTGTGATATCTTCATTTCTACTCTTATCTTCAATCTTGACCTTATCCGTATAATTGACGAAAGTTGTATATTCTCCAATCCAACGAAGATTTACTGATCCAGTTTGTCCATTTCTATGTTTTGCTAATATAAGCTCAACTTTTCCTGGGTCATCCTGTGCCGGAATATCGTTGTATTTCTCTGGGTTATGCAAAAACATAACAATATCTGCGTCCTGTTCGATAGCTCCCGAATCTCTCAAATCGGAAAGCTGAGGTCTATGGCCATCACGTTTTTCAATAATTGGAACATTTAATTCTTTAGCAGCAATCTTTAAGTTACGAGAAATAGCTGAAACTTCGTTTTGTCTTCCCTCTTTACTGCTATTTCCTTCACCCTTCATTAATTGCAAATAGTCAACCATAATGGCATCAAGTTTACCCTCTTTTGCCTTTAATCTTCTGCATTTTGAAAGCAATGTTGCTGGAGTTGTAATACTTGAATCATCTATAAAAAGTTTTGTGTTCTCTAATTCTTTAGTTGCTGTCCAAATTCTCTTCCATTCTTCTG
>CAMEYT010000048.1 GCA_945947685.1 uncultured Bacillota bacterium
GAAAATATACAACCAATTAAGCCACTTAGAACGCCAATCAAGAAACTTTCAGAAGTAAAGATTAATTTAATATCTCTCTTTCTCGCTCCTATGGACTTTAATACACCAATCTCCTTTGTTCGCTGAGTAACAGAAATATATAAAACAACTAAGATCATAATCGCAGCAACGATTAATGAGATACCAGCGATTATAGTTAGTGCTAGTCCAAAAGTGTCTAGCATACTTGTAAACATATTTGCAAGTCTTTCTTCAATAGAACCTGAGTATTTTTCACTTGATTTTATATAGTCATTAATTAAAGAGGTTGTCGTTTGACTATCAGTTTCAATATATACTGTCGTTGGAGAAATATGTGTAGATTCTCCTGCTGCAGTTGTTTCTTCAAAAACTATTTTATCAAGAAAATTATAATCAATATACATAACAAACATCGAACTAAACATAGAAACGTCAACGATACCAGTTACTTTGAGTGTTTTTATAATTTGAATTGTTGTAGAATAATTAAATTTAATCGTTACATCTTTGCCAACTATGTCATCACCGAATTTATCTATAAGGGCAGCGGAAAACATAACTTCATTTTCGCCGCTCATTTCTCCTTTTAAGAGGTTAGCATTTGAGTAGGTTGCTGGGGTTGTATACATAGCAAAAATTCCCTCTGTTTTTGCTTCCTCTCCTTCGGGTGAATATGTTAAACTTGCAGAACCACTGAATCCAGTCATTGCCATATATCCATAGCTAATTTTATCATCTGTAACTTTATATGAATATTCTTTTAAAGGATTGTTATTTATTTCTTCAACAAGATTTGTTATATCTTCATCTGTGAAGTGAACTCCCGCAATGTTACTCATATCATCTCGTGAATCGGATTGCTTAGAAATGCTGACAATTGTAGGACTGGAATATTCAGCGGCAAGGGTAGATATATAACCAGTTAAACCTGAAGCAAAGGACAGCATTAGAATTAAAGAAGCAATACTTATTGCTACACCGACAGACATTAAAATATTCTTTGTTTTGCTTGCCCACATATTATGAAAAGCAAGTCTAATTGCTGACCAGAAAGAAAGATTTTGTTTTTCTTTTTTCTGCTGTTTTGTTTCAATTAAAATTGGTTCGTTTTTCTTGTAATTTTCATTTTTTTCATCGCGGATAATTCTGCCATCAGAAATCTCAATAATTCTTGATGAAATAGAGGCAACTTTTTCAGAATGAGTTACCATAATAACGAGTTTTCCATCATCTGCTATTTGTTTTAACAAGTCTAAAATTTGAAGAGTAGTTACAGAATCTAGTGCTCCCGTCGGTTCGTCCGCTAAAATGATATCAGGATCATTAATTAAAGCTCTAGCTATTGCAACTCTTTGCTTTTGTCCTCCGCTTAACTGATTAGGTTTTTTCTTAATTTGAGCTTCTAATCCTACTTTTTTAAGTATTTCCGTTGCCTTACGAATTCTTTCACTTTCTTTAACACCCGAAAGAGTTAGTGCAATTGTTACATTATCTAGAATTGATAAGTGAGGAATTAAATTAAAAGACTGAAAAACAAAGCCAATTTTGTTTTTTCTATATTTATCTAATTCTTTGTCTTTTAAGCCACTTATGTTTTGTCCTGCAATTAAAATATCACCTGTAAAATCAGAGTCAAGCCCTCCAATAAGGTTCATTAGAGTCGATTTTCCGCTACCACTTTCTCCAATAATTGAAACAAGCTCGCCTTTATCAAAGGTTACGTTAATATCCGTTAAAGCTTTAAATTTTTCTTTATTTCCAAGCTTATACTCTTTGTTAATTTGTCTTAACTCAAGTTCCTTCATATATTTATTCCTTTTATTTTAATTTGGTAATATTTATCATAAGGAATATATATGAAATGATTGGATGAAAATCCTTTCTTTTAAATAAAAAAAATTAAAAATAAAAAAATTATAAAAAATAGTTTTATTTTTTTTAACTTTATGATACAATGATAACAAGGAGATAGAGAAATGTGTTTCTTATTAAAAAGTAAAGAAAAAGTAATCGATCCAATTGTTCACGAAGAAGAAGATAATTTTTCGGTTTCAAATGGAGTTCATATTATTAATAATTGTAAGAATATTTCTGTAAGCGGGAATGCAATAATTCTAGAAGCTATAGATTCTTCTTTTGATGAAATTACAGGGAAGGCTGTTGTTCAAATGTTTGAAAATAGTTCTTTGGAAGTTCTCTCAGGAAAGGCTAAAATCGGCTTGATGAAGAGTGGAAAAATCGATAAGGTTACTGGGAAAGCAAGAATCACTACAATAAATAACTGTCAGATTGACTATGTCAATGAAAAAGCTAAAATTGGAACAATGAATGAAGGCTTTATTCGTTTTATTGATGATAAGGCTGAGTTAGCTACATTGACAAATGGTAGAGTAATGTTTGTCCGTGGAAAAGCAAGGGTAGTATCTTTTATTAACGGAGATATAACTGGTTTAATAGGAAAATCTGAGTTAGTTTCATTTTTAAATGGACATATAACATATTGCTTAGATAAATCAAAAATAGGAACAATTAATAGCGGAAAGATTGAACTTATAGCTGATAATGCGGAAATTTCAACTTTGAATAAAGGTATAGTTGAAGAAATGCTTGGATCTGCAATGGTTTCTGCTAATATGGATGGAAAGATTCTTTCAAAGAGCAAAAATTCTTTAGTTTTATATAGTCCAACAATCAGCGAACAAAGAAGAGCAGAATATAAAAAGCAAAAGGAAGAGGAAAAGAAAGAGGATAAAAAAGAAGATACTTCAGAAGGAAATAAAGAAGAAAAAATAGTTGAAAATATCAATCAAGTATCAATTTTTGATGATAAAACGATTAAAGAACCTAAGAAGAAAAGGAATAGCAAGAAAAAAGCGGAAGAAGTTGATAATGGTTAAGGCTTTCAGAAGAAAGTCTTAATTTTTTTGAAATTTGTTCTCTAATTGCATTTTTAACAAAAATTTAATAAAATTTTAACATTTTTTTACAAATAATTGACATTTATACAAAAAATAAATATCATATACATATGTAGTGTCAAAAACATTATTTAATAAGAAAAACGAAAATTACATTAAAATTTATACTATATTGAAAAATAGTAATAGAGTAACATATTGATTTAATATATTTGATTGTATTTAATAGAATACATTTGATAAAAATTCTTATTATATCTAAAAGGAGAATTATATGCTAGAAGATAATGTAGATAATAAAATTAATAGTCTGGAAGATATAAATAGCGAAGAAAAATATTCTAAGGTTTACAATCTTGGGATTTATGAATTAAGAGGACTCGCAAGGGCACTTGGCGTTCCATCTCCAACCACAAAAAAGAGGGACTACCTTGTTTCAGCTATTCTAGAGAGGTTAGATAAGAATGAGGTTGAGCTTGTTCAAAGAAGTGGGAAAGGAAGACCATTTAAAAGAATGGAGGGGATGGATAGTATCTTAAATATAATTGAAGGACAAAATATAAAGCAATTTGAAAAAGATAAAGAGTATACTTATGATGATATTATAATGTTTGCACAAGAAACCCCTGTCTTTGATGTTTATTATGGAGAGGAAAGCGAGAAACAGGGTGTAATAAGGGCTATTAAGAACTCTGCTTATTTTATTGATATTGAAAGTGAAGGAACTGTTTTTATAGATGAAGATTTAATTTCAAAATATAATATTAGAAATGGAGATTTTATTAAAGGAAGAGCTTGTGTAATAAATGGAAAAAAACAATTTAGAATGACAAGTATATTTTCAATAAATGGCGTTGATTCAAAGGAATATGTCGCAATTGCTGAAAAAAAATCTTCAAAAATTCTTCCTACAAATTATTTCAAAGTTGCAGATAGAGAACTATTATGCGGAAGCAGAAACGTTTTAATAGTTGATGAGCCAGTTTTCTTAGATGAAAATAATATTAAATTACTTACATCTAATTTTAAAGATTTTGATAGAATAATTGCTGTTGGAGTCAATCTATGTGCAGAAGATGTTATGTTGTTTAATTCGTTAGATTCAAGAACGTTTAAATTTATAAGTGAATATGGAAAAGATAACAAATCAAGAAATTTTGATTGTGTTGTAGACGCTATAAATCTTTGTGAGCGTTTTATCGCTAATGGAGATAAGGTCCTTTTCTTTGTATATGACATTATGAATATCATCAATGCATTGGATTTATTCTTTGAACATTCCAATATGCCATTAAAAATGGGGCATAACATTCAAACAACAGTTATTATTGAAAAATTAATTTCACTTTCAGCTGTATATTTAGATGGAACAAATTGCACACAATTATTTATATGCGATAATCTAGATTTATCAGATTTGTTTGTAAAGAGTTCAGTTATTAAAATTTGCAAGAGAATAAAATAATTAAGGAGTAAAAATGAATATTTTACTATCTATTCCCAAAGGCTTTTATATAGGAAATTTTGAGGTTCGTTTCTATGGAATTATAATGGCTCTTGCAATGGCTATTGGAGTTGTTTTAGCGTGTTATAATGCTAAAGCTAAAGGGATGAAATCAGACGATATCCTTATTGCTGCTTGTTATATTCTTCCATTGGCAGTGATTGGGGCTAGAATGTTTTCATTTTTTTCAGAAATTGAAAAATATGAATCGTTTTGGCAAATTTTTAATTTAAAAACAGGTGGGATGTCAATTTACGGAGGAATAATTGGAGGTGCAGTAGGTATTTTACTATTCTGCTTAATTCATAAAAAGAATTTTCTTCA
>CAMEYT010000049.1 GCA_945947685.1 uncultured Bacillota bacterium
TTTAAAACTTAAGTCTTCTACAACATTTAAAATCTCTTCTTTTGAATAATTATTATATTTATAAAATAAGTCATTTAAATAACTATTTCTCTTATGAAAATTACATAAAATCATTTCCATCTTTATCTCCTCCAATAACACTTCCCAAAGACATATTTTCCTTATATTTTTTATTAGCTCGTAATAGCATTAAAATTTCATTATCTATACATCTTGAAGCATATGTTACAAGTTGAACCCCCTTATCATAATCAAAAGAATCTATTGCTTTCATAAGTCCTATTGTCCCAACAGAAATAAGATCATCAGCTTCAATTCTTACTCCTCCGGCATATTTACCCACAATATGAATGACTAATCTTAGATTATGCGTAATCAATTTTTGTTTCGCTTCTATATCTCCATTCTTTTTATATCTTTCAAATATTTCTCTTTCCTCCTCTTTAGATAGAGGTTGAGGAAATTCTTCAGCCGTATTTATAAATGCAGAAAAACAATTTATTCTGCTCAAAAAGTAAGAAAGGCTTTCAAAAAACATTAATTCTTCTCCTTTTGGGATAATATATGTTGAAAAAAGTCGCATCTTGCTTGTCTAATGTTTAAAAAAAATACAGGCTGTATTAACCTGTATTCTTAATTAGGTATTATGTTATGAAATTATAACATAATAGCTTATTTTTTTTAAAATAAATCATTTACAAAATCTTTCGCGTTAAAGAGTTCTAAATCGTCTTCTCCTTCACCAACCCCAACGAATACAACTGGCAATTTATAATCTTTTTCAATTGCCACAATGACTCCTCCTTTTGCTGTTCCATCGAGTTTAGTTAAGACTATTCCATCGATATGAACAAACTCATTAAAAGCTGTAATCTGCGATAAAGCATTTTGTCCCGTTGTGGCATCAAGAACGATAAAAGTGTATTTATGAGCTTCTGGATATTCTCTTGTTTCTATTTTATCAATCTTCTTTAGCTCTTCCATAAGATTAGTTTTTGTATGAAGACGTCCAGCTGTATCTACAATTAATACATCTGTTTTCTTTGCTTTTGCACTCGTAATTCCGTCAAAAACAACCGCTGCAGAATCGGCACCTTCCTCGTGCTTAATGATTCTAGTCTTAGTTCGATTCGCCCACATTGTCAACTGTTCAGATGCAGCTGCTCTAAATGTATCTCCCGCAACAAGAGTTACTTCTTTTTTATTATTTTTAAAGTATTTAGCCATTTTTCCAATAGTTGTTGTTTTTCCTACTCCATTTACTCCAATTATTGTAATTATTGCTGGATACTCGATATTAATTTTAGGGAGTGCTGCAAAGCTATTAGAAATTAGTTTGGTCAATGCTGGGGTTACATCCTCGGCACTTCTAATCTTATTTTTTCTAGCATAAATACGCAAATCATCAACAATTTGCATACTTGTCTTCACTCCAATATCGCAAGACACCAAGATATCTGTCAAGTCATCGTAAAACTCATCAGATAGCTCTCCATGACTCATAATTGAATCAATCTTTCTAGAGAATGCTTCACGTGTTTTTCTTAGTGCCTCACCTATTTTTTTAAATAATCCCATAATTTCTCCTTATGCATTTTCTTGTTCTGCTTGTCTAATTGCATCGGCAAGTTTAACAGATACAATTTTTGATACACCCTTCTCTTCCATTGTTACCCCAAACAAAGCTTGTGCGTTTTCCATTGTTGGCTTTTTGTGTGTAATAAGAATAAATTGCGTTTCACTTGACAATTTCTTAACATATTTATCAACGATTTCTACATTTGAATCGTCAAGCGCAGCTTCTACTTCGTCAAATAAGCAGAAAGGCAATGGTTTAATTCTCAAAATTGCGAATATGATTGCCATAGCTGTAAGAGATTTCTCACCTCCACTATATAACGACATATTTTGAATCTTCTTTCCTGGTGGTTGAACAAATACTTCTACACCTGATTCTAGTGGATTTTCGGGGTCATTAAGTTCAAGTCTTGCGTTACCGCCTCCAAATAATTCCCTAAATGTTATTTTAAAACTTTCATTAATCTTATTTAACTCACCTAAGAACTTCTCAATCATAATAGTAGATAAATCTTTGATAATCTTATTCAAGTCGTCCTGTGCTTTCTTAAGATCCTCCGCCTGTCCATTCATATCATTATATCTATCTAAAAGAGCTGCACAATCCTCTATAGCATTGACATTTACAGCTCCTAAAGCGGATATACTTCTCTTAATTTTACTTATTTCAGGCATTGCAACCGAGATATCAAAATCTGGTCGTTTATGCTCTAGGCAATTTTGATAAGTCATTGAGTATTCTTCAAAAATTCTTTCTTGCATTGTTTCTATATCAGAATCCACCTTTGAAAGATTCATTTCTTCTCTATACTTTTTATCGTTAATTTTAGAAATAGCATCCATTAATTCAGCTTTTTGAATATCAAAGAGTTTTATTTTTTTAGAAAGATCTTCTTTTTCTTTCTGAATATTCTCTCTTGTAGAGGTTAACCTTGAAAGCTCATCTTTACTTTTAGATGTTGGAGCTTGTGCAAGTTTTTGTTTTATCATCAACTCTGCATTGTTTATAAAGGAAATATTGTCCTCGATTTGTGCTTGATAATTTGAAATATTAGCCTTTTGTTTAATTATTTCACTTTCAAGTCTTTGAATGTCGGCTTTTATATTATCAATTGTTGCTTTTGTAGATGCAATTTCAACTTTGATTGAAGTAATATTGTTGCT
The DNA here is from genome assembly GCA_945947685.1 of uncultured Bacillota bacterium. GTDB lineage: Bacteria > Bacillota > Clostridia > Christensenellales > UBA1242 > Caccovivens. The sequence continues at coordinate 2,743 of CAMEYT010000049.1, forward strand.
TATAGAATCCCTCTCTTGTCTAAGCTCCTCGGTTTTCTCTCTACGCTGCTTGATAAGTAAATCGGCATCTTCTTTGTTTCCACTTAATGCACTCTGTAAAGTAGCTGATTTAGACAATTCATTGTTCAAATATTTGAGTTTATTTTCGACTGTTTGATTTTCCATCTCCGTCATCTTTAATGTTTCTTCGATTTCTTTCAAAGCAGCTTTTAAATTATCATTTTTGCTTTTTTCTGCAGTATATTCGATTGCGGTCTTATTTTTCGTTTCAATCATTTTTTGCAATTCAAGTTTATCTGATGATAACTTAACAAGCGAAGTCTTATATTCATCTTCAAGTTTAGTTTTCTTAATTTGAAGTGAAACAATTTCATTGCCAAGCTCTTCAATTTCCCTATCCCTATTCAAGAGATTAGCTCCCTCTTGTTTCTTACTTCCACCTGTCATTGACCCAGCTGTATTTACAACATCTCCATCAAGTGTTACTATTTTAAAACTAAAATTATTATCTCGGGCAAGTTTTACAGCTGTCTCTAAGGAATTAACAATAATTGTTCCTCCCAACAAGTTTGATATAACATTATCAATGTTCTTATCAAATGAAATTAAATCACTGGCTACACCAAATACTCCAGTTGTGTTAGCAATTAATCTTCTATCAACATCTCTTCTCTTCATTGAAGAAATAGGAAGGAATGTAGCTCTTCCAAGTTTATTTTCCTTCAAGAAAGAAATAAGTTCTTTAGCAACTTCTATCGCTGTTTCATACTTATCTGGCACTTTAATTAAGGAAGCAACAACTCCAACCATTTTTGATTTTATACTATTGTTTTTTTCTCCCTCTTTAAGCAATTTTTTAACACTATAAGCATATCCCTCATATTGTGCTTGCATATCAGCTAATAATCTCTTTCTATTATCACAGACCTTGATTTGCGTTATAATATCAGCAATCTGAGTTTGGATGTCTCTAATTTTTCTGTCGTTTAATTCTACTTTTAAAGATGTATCTTTATATGTCGCATCTAAGTTTCTCAATATATTTTCAATATTCTGAATATTACTATCCGTTTTTTGAATAGATGTTTGCAAATCACTCTTTCTTTCTTTCTGTTCTTCAACAGCTTTTCTAAGATTATCTAAACGAGATGTAAGCAACTCTTTCTCTGCTTGAAATCTTGATAAATTACTCTTAACATCCGATAGAGAGCCTAGTGCTTCTATCATCTTTTGTTGAGATTGCCCTGCTTCATCTTCACTCAAGGAAAGCTCTTTTATTAGCGAAGAATATTTCTCTGATAATTCATCAAAGCCTTTTTCTAAGGATTGTAACTTTGCAAGCTTATCTTCAACAATAGTCTCTTTATCAACCTTTTGTTCATTTGCCATTTCAAGCATCTTGTTCGCATTCGATAAGTCAAGATTTAAACGGTCATTTTCCTTTTGAGTATAGATAATTCTCTCTCTTGCAACTCTTGTTTCCCCTTCTTGTTTTTCAAGACAAACAGTCAACTCTAAAATCCTGTTATTCAACTCTGCTAAGTTTCGGTCAAATGATGAGTTTTCTTCCATCGCTTCATCATAATTCGTTGTTGCTGTTTCCAATTCCTTCTGACGTAATCCAAGCTCTTCTTCTATAGACTTTAATTTTAATCTGATTCTATCTTTAACATTGTTCGCATTTTCAAATTGATATACATATGCATTTACTTCTAAATCTTTAAGTTGAGCCTTTAAATCAAGATATTTTTTAGCATTCTCAGCTTGTTTTTTGAGTGGCCCCATCTGTCTCTCGATTTCTAGTAAAATATCGTTAACTCTATCAAGATTAAGACTTGTCTTAGCGAGCTTATTCTCTGCATCAGTCTTATCCTTTTTATATTTTGAAATTCCAGCGGCATCTTCAAACATAAATCTTCTACTTTCTGGCTTAGCTTCTACAATTTCAGTAATTTTTCCCTGTCCGATTATTGAATATCCACTTTTCCCTAA
>CAMEYT010000050.1 GCA_945947685.1 uncultured Bacillota bacterium
CTTAGGATTTGTAGATCTCAAGAATTCTCTTTACCTTAGATTTAAGAAGATAAGGAAATACTAAAAAGTACTGTTTTTTCGGACCTGAGCACTAGTTATATACAGAAACAGATTTAAAAACAGTAAAATTTTCTGTAATGCAAAAATGAGTGTTCCAGCCACTAAGAAATTTTGTGTGCTTTCACAAGAATGTGAGGATTTACTTAGAATGGCTTTCGAGAGATTAAAATTAAGTGCCAGAGCGCATGATAGAATTATTAAAGTCGCAAGAACGATTGCTGATTTAGATGGTAAGGAGGAAATAATGCCTGAACATATTGCTGAAGCTGTCAGCTATCGTTCATTAGATAGAAAATATTTGTAGAGGTATAATGACAAGAAAAGATTTTTTAACATTTATAGCATCATTTGATATTCCTTCTAAAAAATTACATACATTGTTCAATTTTTTTGATCAAGAGGATTTTTCATTTGATGTTGTAAATTACAAAGATTTTATCGATATTGTTGGAAAAGAAACGGCGAAAAAAATTCAAGAAAACGCAAATATGCACTATTTAGAAAAATTTAAAGATGATTTATTTGATAAAAACATTAAATTAATTACATATGAAGATAAAGCATATTCGAGACGTTTGAAAAATATCGATGATGCTCCCTACTTTTTGTTCTGTAAAGGCGATATTTCTCTTTTGAATCAACGGGGAATTGCAATTGTAGGAACCAGAATGCCTTCAAATTATGGAGTTCTTATTACAGAAAAATTTGCAAGAGTGTTGGCTGAAAATGGAATTGTCATAATCAGTGGACTTGCATATGGAGTAGATAGTATTTCACATAGAAAAGCATTAGACTGTGGAGGTAAAACTATCGCAGTTTTAGGCGGAGGGTTTGATAAAATTTATCCTTCTCAGCATACTGATTTGGCAAGGGAAATTGAGAAAAATAATTTGCTTATAACAGAATATTCCCCTTCATATCCAACGACGAAATTTACTTTTCCAACTAGAAATAGAATTGTAGCAGGATTATCGAGTGGAGTGTTAATCACAGAGGCAGGAATAAAGAGCGGAACAATGATTACAAAGGATTTTGCCTTGGATAACGGAATAAATATTTACGCTATTCCAGGGAATATAACCAGCGATAAGAGTGCTGGAACGAATAGTATTATTTTTCACGGGCAGGGACAATGCGTGATTGATCCGCAAAATATTTTAGATGATTTAGGAATTGAAAGTGGAAAGAAAAAAAATGTGTCTTATCAGTTAGGAATTGTGGAACAAAACATCCTCAGTTTGCTAGCTGATGGAGAAAAAGATTTTGATTTTATCAGTGAAAAAACACAAATTGAAGTAAATAAATTGAATAGTTTGCTTGTTTCTTTGGAAATTCGTGGTATAATCAAGAGGATGGTTGGGGGAGTTTATGCCATCTCTGAATAGATAGTTAAGAACTAGGAGGATATGTATTTTGAAATTAGTTGTTATAGAAGCTCCCGCAAAAAGGGATACACTAAAAAAATATTTAGGTGCAGGATTTGAAGTTTTTGCAACAAAGGGACATATCAGAGATTTACCAGTTAAGGCCTTTGGGATTGATATGAGAAATAACTTTGAACCTAAGTATGAAATAATGCCAGAGAAAAAATCTCTGATTGCAGAACTAAAGAAGAAGGCGCAGAATGCTGACGAAGTTTTGATTGCAACCGACCCTGATAGAGAAGGAGAAGCAATTTCGTGGCATATAGCATATGTCTTAGGGTTTGACCCAAATAAAAAATGTAGAATTGAATTTAATGAAATTTCTCAAAAGGCTGTTCAAAAAGCTATTTCACAGCCTAGGATTATCGACCAAAAATTAGTTGATGCTCAGCAAGCTCGTAGAGTGTTGGATAGAATAGTAGGATATAAATTATCTCCTATTATTTGCAAGAGGATCCATCCAAAAATTAGTGCAGGAAGAGTGCAATCAGTTGCTTTAAAATTAGTTGTAGATAGAGAAAAAGAAATTGAGAACTTTAAACCTGAAGAATACTGGAATATAGGTGCTGAACTTGTCAAAGATAAGCAAAAATTCAAAGCACCTCTTATAAATAAAAAGGGTAAAAAATATATTCCTAAAAACAAGGAAGAGGCAGATGCAGTTGTAAATGAACTGAATCAAGGACGGTTTATTGTTGACTCTATAAAAAGGGCAAATACAAAATCTCACGCTCCAGCTCCTTTTACAACAAGCACAATGCAACAAGATGCTTTAAATAAATTAGATATGACCTTGAAGAGAAATAATCGTTCAGCTCAACAGTTATATGAAGGTGTTAATATTGCAGGAGAGGGTAAAATAGCTCTTATCACATACATAAGAACAGATTCTACACGAGTTTCTTCGGATGCCCAAAATGCTTGCTTAGCATTTGTTAGAGAGAATTATGGGGATAAATATGTCCCAGCAAAGCCCAATATTTATGCTACAAAGGCAAATGCTCAAGATGCACACGAAGCGATTCGTCCTATTAATATGAAGATGACACCAGAAATGGTCAAAGAGTCTCTTTCATCAGATAATTACAAGTTGTATAAATTAATCTACGAGAGATTTTTAGCGAGTCAAATGGCGGAAGCTGAATATTTCAGCGTAACAGCGAACATTAAGAACGGAGATTATTCCTTTAAAGCGACGGGGAAAACATTGAATTTCCCAGGATATACAGCAGTATATAAAGAATACACCGATGACGAAAAACAAGAAATCTCAAAGTTGCCTCCTCTTGAAGAAAAAGAGGTTGTATCTTGTGAAAAAATTAATAGCGAACAAAAATTTACTAAACCACCAGCAAGATATACAGAAGGATCTTTAGTTAAAGCAATGGAAGAAAAGGGGATTGGAAGACCTGCAACTTATGCTGCAACAATTACAGTCTTATCTTCAAGAGAATACACGCAAAAAGAGGGAAAATACCTCGTTCCTACCGATTTAGGGAGAAAGGTCATTGATTATCTAGATGAACATTTTAGCTCTGTTATTAATGTAAAATTTACGGCACATATGGAGAATAGACTTGATGATATCGCCACTAAAGGTGAAGAGTGGAAGAATGTTGTAGAAAGTTTCTGGGAAGGATTCTCTGGGTTGCTTAAAAAGGTCGGAGGAGATACTTCTGTAATTAAGGAAGAAATTCAAGAAACAGATATAGTTTGTCCAAAATGTGGGAATAAAATGGTTATACGCTCGGGAAGATATGGAAAATTCTTAGGATGTTCAAATTTTCCAAAATGTAAAAATATTATGCCAATGCCTGAAGAAGACAATAAAAAGAAAGCGGCGGGAATATGCCCTGAGTGTGGTAAAGAGGTGTTTGCACGAAAGAGTAAGACGGGTAAATTATTCTACTCTTGCAGTGGTTATCCCGACTGTAAATTTATGAGCTGGTATCCACCAACTGGAGAAAAATGCCCAAAGTGTAATGGGTATTTAGTAGTTAGGGGTAAGAAAATTGTTTGTTCAGAAAATGGATGCGATTATGTAAAAGAAATATCGCAATCTCAAGAGAATTAGGAGGATTTATGGAAGTAATTTCAGAAAAAGATTTTCAAAAAACTATCGAAAAAGGACTCGTATTTGTTGATTTCTTTGCTACTTGGTGTGCACCTTGTCGTATGATGGGAATGATCCTTGAAGAAGTTGAAGAAGAACTGGGAGATATCGTAAAAATTGTTAAAGTAGATGTTGATAAAAACGAAGAACTTGCTCGTTCTTTTGGAATTATGTCAATTCCAACAACAATTCTATTTAAAGATGGACAGGAAATTGATAAACATATAGGGTTGATGCAGAAAGATAGAGTTATTGAACTAATTAAGGGAAATGTTTAAAATAAATAAAATAGGTGAGAAGAAGTGCCATCATATGTGCCTACTTAAACCTATTTTATTTTTTTTAATACATCCAAAATCTTGACAAATTTATTTTATGAGTGGTATAATTTTAGTGGCTGTTGGAAATGATTTTATCCTCTAATAAAATCGTTCTTAAAAGGAAAAAAATGGAAAGAAGAGTATATTTAGATAATGCTGCGACAACTTTTGTTTCACAAGAGGTATTAAATGAAATGCTTCCATGCTTTAATATAAAGTTTGGTAATCCAAACAGTTTGCATAGCTTTGGTAGAGAGGCAATGGCTGTAGTTGATACTGCGCGAGATAAGGTTGCTAAAGCGATTAATGCTAAATCAGTTAGCGAGATTTATTTTACTTCTGGTGGAACAGAAGCGGATAACTGGGCAATTAAAGGAATTGCTCATGCGTATGCTAATAAAGGGAAACACATAATTACAAGTTCAATTGAACATCACGCTATTCTTGACTCTTGTAAACAATTAGAAAGGGAGGGCTTTGACGTAACATATTTGCCTGTCGATAAGTATGGTTTGGTCGATTTGACTGATGTTATGCGTGCAATCCGTCCTGACACAATTCTTATTTCAGTTATGACTGTTAATAACGAGGTAGGCACAGTTCAAAATATAAAGGCAATAGCAAAAATTGCTCATGAAAAAGGAATCGTATTCCATACAGACGCTGTTCAAGCAGTAGGAGCTGTAAAACTAGACGTTCAAGATATGGAAATTGATGCTATGTCTATGTCGGCACATAAAATTTATGGACCCAAAGGTTGCGGTGCTTTATATCTAAAAAGCGGAATACGCATTGATAATC
>CAMEYT010000051.1 GCA_945947685.1 uncultured Bacillota bacterium
AGATTGTAGAACTCTTGAATAATAAATATGCTCCTTATACTTTAAATCTTGAAAACGAATTAAATTCTGCATTAGGAGAAGTTAATAAAAAACTTTATTATGATGCTCTTATCCCTTATGTCGAAGAATATATGTCAGTAGACTCTAAAGGCATGAAAGCGGCAATAACTAAGAGGGTTAAAGCTGATTTGGGCGCAGATTATGCTAAAGTTTTTAAAACCGATAAAAATAAAATTTTAGACTATCTTACAACAAAACCTTTATTTAATCCAAATGAAGTTATTGAGGCAAAATTTGAGGATGTTACTTCTAATGTTCCTCAAATAAAAGAAGAACCCAAAACTAAGGTTGCCGAAAAAACCCAGATAACTACAGTTGATAATAATTCTTATGAGCCTGATTATGAAGCATTACTTGACTCTTCCACTTTATAGGAACAAGTAGAAGAAACTACGGAAGCCATTTAGAAAGAAAAAGAAGAGTTGTCTGATACTAAAGCTATTGAAGAGCATAGCGAAGCAATAAAAGATGCTGCTGAAGCGGAAAAGGCTAAAATAGTTGTATCAGGAGATTTACAACAAGCTTTAAATAAAGAAAGTGAAATGGCGACAAAAGCTGAAGAAGATGTGAGTGAAGCTGTTCAGTAGAACTATCCTGATGAAATAAGTTTTGGGAAAATAGACGATTTGAAATTTGATGATACAAAGCATCAATATAGTTCAAACGGAGAAAAATTCTATTCTATTACTCAATTGCGTGATTTATTATTAAGAGGAAAAAATCCCGCTTTTGGTGAAGATTTAAATCGCATTAAAGAATATGCTAATGCTCATGGTTCTGTGACAGCCACAGATATAGGAATGTCTCAAAAAGATTTTGATTTTATGTCAAAGGGTGTTATAGGACAAGGTATAAAAGGAGACGTTTTCCATTCTACCATTGATAAAATAGTGAAAGCGGGAGTAACTTCATTAGAAGAATTGCAACAAAAAGATTTATCTGCTTTCCAAAGTTATCAAAAAGAAAGAGAAAATGCTCTAAAAGAATTGCAGAAATATGGATTAGGAGAAGATTTCCTTGCTTTAGAGCAAAGTGTTGAATCTTATATGTCTGCAATGAAAAAGTCTGGATTGACTCCTACTGCTTTTTCTGAACAACGCTTGGGTTTTCAAGTAAATGGACCTAAAGGACAATTTAAAATCGGTGTAACGCCTGACCAGCTTTATTCTTGGGGAGTCGGTGGTCAACAGGGTGGGGCATTTGTTGATAATAAAACAGGTCACGTTTCTGGTTATGAATCTTTACAATTAACAGCTCAATATTTAGCAACTAAAGCAAATGAGGCTGATTATAAAGATTTAATTGGCGAAGTGGATTTAACTGATGATGCTGTAAAGTTATATATTGCTGATATAAATGATGGCGTTACTAACTTAATTGAATATTAGATGATGTCATTAGAGGAGTTTTATTCAGCAATAGCAGATGCTTATTCTGTAGCTAAGGGAGAACGTTCTCATTATACAAAAGAAGAAATCACGGAAAAATTAAATCGACAGTTAAAGAGTGGACGAATTGTAGGAGAAGCTACGACTCAAGCCCCTTCTAATGGAGATATGTCTTGGATTAGAAATCCATCTAATAGAGGTTTTGGAGTAGGTATGAGTGCAGATGAGGTATTGGAATCTGTTGATAATAAACCTGCTGAAGAAAATCTTGATTGGAGAAAGGGTATTCGTGAATATGAAGCGGCGACAAAAAATATTGTTAAAGCTTTAGGTCAAATTTATGAGTCTCAACAAAAAATAAAACAAATCCAAGAAGAAATTAATAATCTTCAGTATGCAAATCCTAGAATGTTTACAGCATATTATTTCAAAGCTGAGAAATATTTAAATGAAGAAGGAAAATATACAACAGCTAACATTCAAGTTGCTCAGTCAAAGCTCAATGAGAAACTAAATACAATTTCAATTAATAGCCCTCTAAGACCATTTACTGTGAGTGGAGGGGAAATAATCATTAAATCTGAAAGTGATTTAATCACAATTGACAATCAAAACAATTTCATTATCAATGGAACAGGAATCGCAAAACTTAAAGTTTACAATTCACTCAATGCGAGAGAAGCTCAAGATGTTTATCTGTATATTATCAATTATTTTAATAATACAAAAATGGCAACAAAAACTTTCTACAAATTGGAAGAAAGACTCGAAAAGGTTAATGAGGTTTCACTTGTAGCGGATAAAAATTTAGTATTTAAAGTCGCACCAAGCTATGAAACAGGAAAAGATGAATTAGGAACATTCAATGAAAACTTTAGAATAACCGAAGACGGCGAAGTTTATATTGATAATATGACAATTCAGTTGGCCGCGAGTGAAGTATTTAAGACGCAAATTATTTCAGAGGAAAGCTTTAATACTCATGCAGCTTACGATGTTACAAATAACTTGATAACAATTAGTAAATCAAGTGCTAATATTGAAAATGGTGTAATAGATGAAGTTACTTTAAAGACAAGCCTTGAAAGAACAGTTGAAGGGATTGAGTATAGTTATGATTTTGCAGAAAGTGATGTAATTTTGAAAATCAGTTATTATGAAGGAACAACTGCGATTAAGTCCTTGTATGACTCATACGCAATTAGTAGTAGTTCAACACAGAAAGATAAAATTACAATTATTTCAGATGATGATAGTGAAAAACTAAAATGGGAAATTATAATGCCGGGAGAATTTATTCAGACTGGTGATGAAAATACAAGCGAGAATAATGGCTTATTCAATGTGAAAGTTGAGGGTGATTCACTTATCAAAGATATTAGCATTAGTGTTAATAAGGGTTCAGACGAATATAAAAACAGATATGAAAAGAATATATTTGGGGAATACAAGGTAAGATACACAGCAACAAGTAATAGCGATAGTGTATACAAAGAGATTACAATGTATTTGAATGATCAAAATTTAGATAGTATAATATTCGAAAACTATCCAAATAAAGATGAAATGATTGCCTCTCAAAAAGTTGTTCCTTCTCAATATGGAATACTTTCAGTAACCCTAGCTCCAGCGCATGTGGATTTCAAGACATTTGTAATTGAAAAAAATGCTAAAAACTATGAATATGAATCAACAAAAGCATCATTTGAAATTTGTTATAAATCGGGTTCAGAGTGGGTAACTATACCAGGAGCAACCTATACAAGTAAGGGAATTTCAATAGATAAAGAAAAACTTATCAATGGTATAACAAACTATGATGGACAGTTCTATATAAGATATCTCTTTGGGAATACCCCAGCTCTCAAAGACGGAACGGGTGTAGCTTTTGATATTAAACTTATTGGAAATAATAATACGAATATCTACGAAGACGTGCTTGACTATAAAGTTGATAAACAGTTTATTCTTGATTTCATAATTGACAATAAAGAATCAGAAAATGGGGTATATTATCTAGCAAAGGGCTTAAATTATGGAATAACAATTGAGAATAGTGGATTTGATGAAAGTTCGATAGAGTTGATATCCAGCAATCCAAGCCTTGCCCAAATTGTTTATGAGAATGGAAAGTATTATCTCAATGTCCTAAGTAGAGATATTTCTGGACTAGAAGGAAGAAATATTACGCTTTCTCTCAAGGGAAGTAGAGTAGATATTGATGGAAAAGTTATTCCAGCCAATGATATTGTTCGTTCGTGTAAAATCATGGAATATGTTTTTGATTATTATCCAACGGCAGAAGATAAATGCTATGATATCATTAGAAATTATGATGACGGATTAATCAAAGTTGCAATTAATGGAGTAAATAATCTCGCCGTTGATTTTTCAAAATATTTAGAATACGACTCAACAAATGAAGATGTAGTTAAAAAAGTTAAAAACTTTATGGATGACGCAACAAACAGCGGGCAATGGCAAGTATATATAAAGAAAGCCGGTAAGACTAATGTTGATTGGGATAGTATAACAACAAATAAGCCTAATAATGCCGATTTCTCAATAGTTAATCTTGGAAGTGGAACTGTTTCAAATGAATATTTCGATTTCAATAATTTGGAATATGTAATTAAAGTTCAACATATCCCAACAGGAGAGAATGCGGATAAAAGATATATGTTTAAATATAATTCATCGTTTGAACGTGATGAGCAAGAAGGTATTTATAAAATAGATCCTAATGGGAAAGGAATGATTTCCTACTTTACTATAGCTACATATATACTTGGAGCAGAAGATACTCCAAATCCAATTACAAATTATTCCGATTTAAAAACTATGGGGTCAGGAGCTCACTATATCTTGACTAGTGAGGATAGTTCATATGAAATAACTCCAGAAACATATAGTCCAATTAATGGAATTTTCGCGACTCTCGATGGGAATGGAAAGACGATAACGTTCAAGACGGGAGTATATGCTGTTTCTTCAGCAGAGATTGGACTCTTCTCAGAAATTAGTCAAGATTCTGTAGTTAAAAATCTAAAAATTAGATTTGAAGACGGCGTGGTATTTAGTGCAAATACAAGTGAATCATTGGTATTTGGAGC
>CAMEYT010000052.1 GCA_945947685.1 uncultured Bacillota bacterium
GGGTTATGATTGGAAGAGGAGCACAAGGAAAACCTTGGATATTCGCCGAATTGTTGGGAAAAGACGTTGAAATCAATAGATATGAAGTGGCGAAAAAGCACGTTGAAATTCTAAGGCAATATTTTGATGAAAAGTGGATAAGATTGTATATGAGAAAACATTTTCTTTGGTATATTAGCGGAGTAGAAGATGCTAGCAAATATAGACTCGAATTGGCGACTTCAAATGATGTTGATAAAAGTTTGGAAATAATGAAGAAAATTTTTGATTGATAATTGTTTTGAAAAAGAAGAAAAAAGATGTAAAATATAATCATAAGGAGTAAAAAATGAAAAGGTGTATCCGTGATTTAGTTGATTTAAAAGGAAAAAGAGTCCTCTTGAGGACTGATTTTAATGTTCCTTTAGATGATGTTGGAAGGATATTGGATAAAACTAGAATAGTTGCTGAAATTCCTACAATTAAATATCTTGTTGAAAGAGGTGCAAAAGTCATTATATGCACGCATTTAGGTAGACCCAATGGCTTTGAAATCAGTCTTTCACTCTGGCAAATATCTCTTGTTTTGATGCAATATTTCCCTGGGAAAGTTCAATTTTCGGAAAAAATTATCGGAGATCAAGTTAAAAAGCAAATTGAAAGTTTAAGTGAGGGCTCAATACTTTTATTGGAAAATATTCGTTTTCATAAAGAGGAGACTGAAAATGACGCTGCATTTGCAAAAGAGTTAGCAAGTTTGGCGGACATCTATGTCAATGACGCTTTTGGTGTATGCCATAGAAAACACGCCTCGACTTATGGTGTAGCACGCTTATTGCCAAATGCCATCGGGTTCTTAGTGGAAGAGGAAATCAATGCCATTCAAGATGCAATGACGAACCCAAAAAGTCCTTTTGTTACAATCTTTGGGGGACTAAAAGTAGAGGATAAGATAAAAGTTTTGAAGAATATTATAAACAAAGCAGATACAGTGCTAATTGGCGGTGCAATGGCATATCCATTCTTGGCTGCTAAGTGGATATCCGTCGGGCTTTCTCCTTGTAAACCAGAAAGTGTGTCCATTGCAACAGAAATTCTTAAGGATGCGGAAGCAAGAGGTAAGAAAATTTTACTTCCAATAGACCATATTGCCATTAGGATGGATGATAGAAAGAAAAAGCCTTTTGTTACAGATATATTGGATAAAAATATGGTTGCTTGTGATATAGGACCAAAGACAATATCTCTTTTCGAAAGTGAAATTCAAAAAGCTGGACAAGTAATCTGGAATGGGCCACTTGGCAAATATGAAGATCCGAAATTTAAGAATGGGACAATGGCAATAGCTCAAATAGTTGCTGAAAGTAAATGTTATTCAATTGTTGGCGGAGGCGATAGCGTTAGTGCAGTTAATAAGAGTGGGAAGGCCAATATGATTAGTCATTTATCAACAGGTGGAGGGGCAACTATGAAGTTGTTAGAAGGAAATTCCCTTCCATGTTTAGATGTAATTCAGGAGAGAATAGTATGAAAAAATTAATTGTAGCAAATTTTAAAATGAGCCAGACAGCAACGGAAACAAAAAATTACTTTACTAAACTTTTATGTAAATTAGACAATCCGAATTTAGAACTCATTATATGTCCACCTTTTACTTCTTTATCAGTTGCAAAATTTTTTACAGAAGGCACAGAAATCAATCTCGGAGCACAGAATTTAGCAGATGATGACGCTCAAATCACGGGCGAAATTTCTGCGTCAATGCTTAAGTCAGTTGGGGTTGACTATGTTATTATCGGACATAGCGACAGAAGAAATAAATTTAAAGAAAATAATCTTGCAATAAATAAAAAAATTAAGAGTGCATTAAAGCAAGGATTGAAATGTATTTTGTGCGTTGGAGAAACTTATACGGAAAAGACAGCAATGAAGACAGCTGATGTATTGAAAAAGGAAATTGAAGAAGGACTAAAAGGTCTTTATGAAAATGAGTTGGAAAGCGTAGTTGTAGCATATGAGCCAATTTGGGCTGTTAGCACAGGCAAGAATGCATCAGTAAAAGAAATTGAAGAGGGGTGTAAGATTATTCGAAGAGTTATAAGAGAAAACTACTCTGAAAAGGCGAGCAGAGATATACAAGTAATTTATGGCGGAGGATTGAATGCCATCAATGCAGGAAAATTACTGCAAGCCAAAGAAATAGACGGAGCTATGTTTGGGGCTGCTTCACTGGATGTTGATTCGTTTGTGAGCATAATGAATAAACTTAAATAAAAGGATAAAAGAAATTTCAAGAATATACTTGGAATTTTTTTTCATTTAATATATAATAAAGAAAATAGGAGATTAGAAATGGAGCATCTTGCATTATACAGAAAATATCGACCTAAAACCTTTGAAGAAGTTATTGGACAGGATCATATTACAAAGACTCTAGCAAATCAAATTTTAGCTGGAAAAATTAGCCACGCATATTTATTTACAGGGACAAGAGGAACGGGGAAAACATCTATTGCTAAGATTTTTGCGAAAGCGGTTAATTGTGAAAATACACAGACTGGTTCGCCCTGTGGGGAATGCGAAGTTTGTAAGAGGTTAGCGCAGGATAATGATATAAATATTGTGCATATGCTTTCAGACAGTGCGTTCAATGCTCTCTTAAAAACATTGGAAGAGCCACCTAAGTATGTTATATTTATCTTAGCAACTACAGAAGTTCATAAGCTCCCAGCAACCATTCTTTCGAGATGTGTCCGTTTTGATTTCAGATTAGTGTCTGTAGCTGATTTGTCAAAATTATTGGCAAGAATATTTGACAAAGAAGGTATTAAATATGATGCTGAAGCACTTAAGCTTATTGCCTCTGCTGGAGAGGGAAGTGTGAGAGATACACTCTCAATTGCAGACTGCGTGAACGCCTATTCAAATGGCAATGTTACAAAAGAAAATACACTGAAGGTTTTAGGAACAACGGATTATGATCTACTTGTAGAATTCTTTGATAAAATCATACAAAAAGATATAGGCGGAATGCTGTCTCTAATTAATGAAATGGATTCAAAAGGGAAGAACTTATCAGTGTTTGCAAAAGATGTATCAAAACATGCAAGAGATTTACTTGCAATTAAAACTTGTAAAAATCCAAACGAGATTTTAAATCTTCCAAATGATGTATTTGCTAAGTTTGAAGAGCAAGCAAATACTACAAATGAGAAAAATTTAATTAGATATATGCAGTTGTTCTCAGCAGCAGAATCTGAATTGAGATACTCGTTATCGACAAGACTTTTATTAGAAACTACTTCCTTATCAGCAATAATGGAAGAAGAAGTAAAAAAAAACTAACGATTGAGAGAGATAGAAGCATTAATATAAAAAATGTATGGGGTAAAGTAGTTCTATATTTAAGGGAAAATCATCAAATTGCCCTACATGTTGCTTGTGGTGATATTTCTGATGTCCAAATAATGGATGGAAAAATGATAATTTTTGTTGCAGATAATACAGTTTTATCTCTTTTACAGGATGGAAAACGAGAGATTGAACGAGCTTTGAGTTGGCAGGGGATTGAATTAAATGTTGAAATACAGCAAAAGATTATTCCACCAAGTAAACAGGAAGAAGACATCAAAAAACTTAAGAAATTATTTGACGGAAAATTAATTATAAAGAAATAAAGGAGAATTATTATGGGATATGGATTTAATGGCGGCTTTGGAGGCGCAAATTTACAAAATTTAATGAGACAAGCACAAAAAATGCAAGCCGAAATGGAAGAGAAAAAAGCAGAATTAGAAAAAACTGAATTTAAAGCGTCGGTTGGCGGAGGAATGGTTGAAGTTGTTATGATAGGAGATAAGACAATTAAATCACTAACAATCAAGCCTGAAGTTGTTGACCCTGATGATGTCGAGATGTTACAAGACTTAGTTATTTCAGCTGTAAATGATGCTTTAAATCAAATTGCAAAAGCCGAAAAGGCAACTATGCCGCAAGTCCCAGGTATGTAATTATGAGTAAATATGACGAACCAATAGAACGATTAATTGAATATTTTAGAACGTTACCGGGGGTTGGCTATAAAACAGCACAAAGATATGCTTATTCAATTATAGAAGGGCAAAAAGACCGTGCTAAAAACTTTGCTGATGCTATTATAGAAGTTAAAGAAAAAATTGGACTTTGCAAAGAATGTGGGAATTACACAGATAAAGAAATCTGTGATATATGCTCAAAAAGGGATAAAAAAACTATCTGTGTTGTCAAAGAACCTAAAGATGTTTTAGCAATGGAAAAAGTTAAATCTTATACGGGTGTTTATCACGTTCTTTTTGGGACATTATCTCCCTTAGATAATCGTGGACCAAATGATATTCGCATCAAGGAGCTTTTAAATCGAGTTCAGCGTGATGATGTTCAAGAAGTAATTATGGCGACAGATCCTGATGTGGAAGGAGATGCAACAGCAATGTATATCGCAAAACTACTCAAACCGCTTGGGGTGAAAGTAACTCGTTTAGCACAGGGTGTATCAATGGGAACGGATTTGGAATATGCAGATGAAATAACTCTTT
>CAMEYT010000053.1 GCA_945947685.1 uncultured Bacillota bacterium
GCTATCTCCAGGCACTTTTTCTTTCATCTTTACATCTCTTCTAATAATAACAACTCCTGCTTCAGGCGACTCAAAATGCCAAAGTCCATGCTTATTACGGTATTTACACGCATAAATTTCTTTTGTATTAATATCATCAATCAACTCAACTGGACATTTTGATAAAAAATCCTTTATTTTTTCTCCGATGTAACTATCTGTTTCTATCGACATTTTTAATACATATTTAAATCCTTCAATTGCTTTCATACTTCCTCCAATTTGCTTCTTACATATAAATGCTATCACATTTCCGCAAAAATTTCAATATGTATTGAAAATTTATTTAACAAAACTGCATTTTCTTTAAGACATATGATATAATTATAAACTTTTAGAAAGACACAGCTAAATCTCATGCAAAAAAATTTTTATACATCTAGTTAATAGATTATCCTCATTTAATAAAACAGAAATATTTTTTTTAAACGCCTTATCAATAAAAAAAGAAAGCTTTTATAATAAGTGAGCCTATTATTTTGCTAGCACTCATTCAATTAGCTTTCTTTTTCTATTTAAAACAATGACTTAATTATATTTGTTATTTGTTCACTACAGTTTTTATTGCAAACCTTGAAGAAATTCTCAGATATCTTTTCTTCTTTCTCATTAATAAAGAAATGTAAAGCTTGGTCAATTTGTTTGCTATTTTTAACAACAATAACAGCATTTTTTGATTTTAAATATTTTATATTATATATTTCAGGAACTAAATAATTGTTTAAGCCTATAAATTTAAGGTGGCTATAGGAAGCTTCATTAATAGTGCTACTTCCACATTTACCTATCATAATATCACTTACTTTCATTAATTCCTGCATATTGTTTACAAAACCTAAATTAACTACATTTTGTATATTTTTCTCTTTAATAAAAGAATCTATCTTTTCTTTACTCTCAATATTTCTACCATTCACAACAATAAAGGCATAATTATTAACCTTATCATAAAAATCAGTTACTATTTTATAATTATTTGCAAATCCCGCTCCTCCATTGGAAATCAATATATATTTTTTATCCTCAAGTCCTAGTTTAGATAATATCTCGGCTCTGTCATCAGTAACATTCTTAAATTTTGGATTAATTGGAATCCCATAAGTCAAAATTTTATCTTCACAGAATCCATATTTTTCTAATTTTTCCGTTACAGAATCACAAGAAGAGATAACATAACTACAATGTTTCAAGTTTTGCGTATAATATGGCACTAGAAAATCGGGTATCTGGAATATATACTTTAACTTCACTTTTTGCTCTTCTATCAACTCATCTAAAGCCATTGCGACCATACAAAGCGGTGTGTAAATTATGTCAGGATTATATCTATCTATGTATTTAAGAAGCTCCTTCTTACAACATTTAACATCTTTGTTAATAAACAAATGATTTCTCTTCGTTTTTAGCGCTAAAGATAATGACAATCTTTGACCAAGTGCTGTTAATCTTGGAATATACTTTACCAATTTATAATATTGTTCTTTCGAAAACTGAGCCATTTTTGGATTTTCGGCATAGATATCTACATAGTTCGTTTCAACACCCTCAATCTTATCGCATTCATCTTTTATAGAATAACAAATAGACTCTATTCCTGCCCCTATTTTTAATCCTACGAATAATATCTTCATTCTTACTCACCTTTTAGCTGATTATTTAAACATTTTAAGCCTGTAATATAGAACATAATCTGAGCTTTTTTATTGTTTGCATGTAAAGGAATCATACTTATAAATAATAATCCCTCAATTAATTCAATCTCATTTAAATCGAACCCATATTTTTTAAGAATTTCATCAAAAATTGATGGAGGAAGAATATCTTTTGAGAAGAAATCATACTCAAACTCTGAGCTAGATAATTCTTTTAACTTGAATAAATTTAATACTATATTATCATATAATCCATGATAATTGTGTCTAAATTTTGCCACGTCATATCTTTTATCTCCATAAATTCCATCTTCCCCAAAATTACCTCTTGGGTCGATTAATTTAAAAGAGCCTGTTTCTGGAAAGAAAATCACATTAGAGAAACATGGATCTCCATGGATTATAGATACATACTTTTCAGAGTTTTTTATAAGCTTATTAATCTTTGTCTTTAATTTATCAAAAACAGGATAAAATCCAAGTAGCTTTTCTCCATTAGAATAAATATATTTTTGTTCTAATATATCTTTTCTATCCCACTTATTTATTCTTTCTAAAGTTTTATCTAAATACATATATTTTGCATTCTTATATATGTCGTATTCCTTATTTGGCTTATTATTCCAAAGAATTGACATTGTGTTAATTAATCTATCAAATATATAACACCAGTTTTCAGCACTTATTTGATAATAATTAAAATATTCGGTCAGTGTCTTCCCATTTACATATTCAATTTTATATGAAACGACCTCTTCTCCATTCCTATTCTGTATTTTTTCACCATAAAAATTTGGCATCAAAAATCCATAGCCTTTTTGAGCAATCTGCTTAATCCAATCAATTTCAGTTTTTAATTTAAGATAAGAACTCTCTTTGGTCAATACGCCATATTCATCCAGTTTAAACTTATTAAAACTTCTACCCGAAATATTATTTGCTAGAGTCATATTATAGTCTTTCAGAGTTCCTGTGTCATACCATTGTTTAATTGGCATCCCTTTTACATTATGACTTTGAGCATATTCCCAAATTAATGAACTTAATTGGAGCTCATTTCTTATTTTTTCATAATCCTTATTTAAACATTTTACAAGGGCCTCGCTATCAACAAAATTATATAATCCTATTAACACCTTATTCGTTTCTGGTGTATACTCTGGTTTGTCAATTATCTGTGTAACAATCTCTTCTGCATCAGTCTTTATCAAACACCAACGCGAATGAGAATTATCATTAATTGTTTTATAGCCAACCCAATCATATGAATAATCTAAGTTAGTTTCGCAAAGCGTATCCCCAAGCAAAAGTAATGTTGGTTCATGTATCAACTCTTTACATAATTGAAAAGCATGCAACGGACCAATTGGATTTTCTTGTATAACAAAATTAATTTTCAATCCCTTTGTTCCCGAAAAACTTTTGTTTACAAAATCTTTAACTATTTGATTGTTTGATGGACTTGTAACAAGCGTTATATCGTCCACTTCATGATTAGCTATTAAATCAGCAATCATATTAAAACAAGCAGGTTTCTGATTGATTGTTAAAAGACCTTTTGGCAAAAAAAGTGATAATGGAGCTAATCTTGTCGCTCTACCAGCCATCAAAATGATTAATTGTTTTTTCATAAATACCTCTTGGCTATTATATAAAAAAAATAAGTTATTGTCAATTAATTGATTTAATTAAAAAAAAGTTGTATATTTTATCTGAGGTAGCTAATGAAAAATAAAGTAAAAATCATCGTTTTTGATTTTGATGAAACACTATACTATAGCGAAACAGCTCTTGACTCATATATAATGTTTATAAAAAAATCAATTTTAGACTTATCAAATCACACAGAAAACGAAGCAGATGAAATAATCAACGAATATGGTTTCAATTCTCGCGGTGAAAATAGAGTTTCTTTTGGTAAAAATTGTGAAAAATTTGGAGTAAAAAAGAGCGACTGGGAAGAATATAAAAAGGATCATTTTTTTGAGGTTGACTACAACAACGCAAAAATTATAGACAATAACTTAATCAATAAACTTTCGAAGAAATATATTTGTTTAATACTTTCAAATGAACTTTATGAAAATATTGAATATAAAGCAAAAAAGTTAGGTATCAAACTCAAAAATTTCCAAAAGATTTATGCCCCTCGTAAGAACTTTAATGGCAAATGTCCTTCAAAAAAAGAAACATATATTAAAATCAGTCAAGAATATGCAGTTCCATTTAATGAAATTTTAGCTATAGGAGACAGATATCAGGTAGATATTAAGCCTTTAGAAGAATTAGGTGGAACAGGAATTCAAATATCTAATACAGATGATGTAAACAAAATCATTGTTGAATTGCTACAACAATAACTCATTTAGAATCTAAGGAACAATTAGAGGTTATTTGAAATAATCTCTTTTTTTCTTCTTTACTTTTTAAGCTAAAAGTTGTATACTTGGCTAGGATATGCAGATGTGGCGGAACGGCAGACGCACTAGCTTCAGGTGCTAGCGGGAAACCATGCAGGTTCAAATCCTGTCATCTGCACCACCAAAAAAAGTAAAAATTGAAATGAAAAAACTTTTGTCAAATTATAATTCAATAGAAAACAAAACTTTTGCACAAATTTTAGAATTTCATAAAAATTTTGAAAGTATTCACCCTTTTCAAGATGGGAATGGTCGTGTTGGCAGACTTATTATGTTTAAAGAATGTTTAGCAAACAAAATTGTTCCATTTATAATTGATGAAGAACATAAATTGTTTTATTATCGTGGACTTAAAGAATGGGATAATGAAAAAG
>CAMEYT010000054.1 GCA_945947685.1 uncultured Bacillota bacterium
CCATTAAGCATTCCCTTTTTAAATTTTATTTTGTGAAGTCGAACATCGCCCTCTAAATATCTATTAGGCTTATCTAGCTCAATAAAATACCAGTTACCTTCCTCAGAGTAAACAAACTCAAACTTATTTGTAGTAATTTCTTCATTTCCTGCATTTTTTGTTTTTGATTTTTTTGTCATTTTATAAACCCTCCGTTTATTTTTTTCGATGTAATTATATACTATTTTTTTTATGATGTCAATACTGATTTTGCAATTATTTTAATAATTTTGCATAATACGCAGCGTTTTTATCACTCTTCAACCTCTTCATCTAGGTATGTAGCCATCATATCCGCCATATGGAAGAGCATTGCAATGGGATACTTGTAATATGCAGCGCTCATTGAGTAGCTTCCGCCTTGCACTCTCGCGTCAAATCCTCCCATATGCCAATTTATAGCCATAGCTTCTTCTCGAGTCAATTTCATAAAGCCGCTAATGATGTAAACACTTTTCTCTCCATGCCCATATGGCAGAGCATCATCTATCTTATAGAAAGCTTTCTGAACCCAGTTTCCATTTTCTTTAACGTTACGCATTTCAGTTGTGTAGTAATTGACCTTACAAACGTCGTGAAGGAGTGCAATTATAGCTACGCTCTCCGCAGATATTTTATTCTCCCAATTTGGACCATATTCGTTTTCTACTAATTTTCTAAATCTTTTATAGACATTTATAGAGTGTTGGCAAAGTCCTCCTTCATATGAAGAATGAAGTTTTGTGCTCGCTGGAGCTTCAAAGAAATCACTCCTTTCAAGCCAATCGACTAATTTTTCGCTTCCATCTCTCTCCACATTCTCATAAGACATCTCTAAAAACTCTTCCTTAATATCGTTACTATCCATTTTTCTCCTTTTCTAATATGATATTTATTTCATCATATATATTTTTTAATGATTAATTCATTTTATTATTGTATCATAAAAAAATAAAAATGTCAAAATATGCTGCTTTTTCATATATATTTCTAAAAAATGATAAATAAAAAATCAGAGGAATTGACACTTTTAGCAACTGCGATTGCAATCAATTTAATAAAAGACAAGACCCCCGAGGAGGTACATGAGATACGCATTTTGCTATCCCAAGTTTTAGCAACACTCAACACACTCTGTGGAATGAAGAAGAAAAACGATTAATTCTTACATAATTCTTAACAAAACATTCTCTGTATTGATTAGTGATTATAAATAAAGCTAAATTTAAACAAGATTAATTCTTTGTTTTAAATACATTA
This sequence comes from uncultured Bacillota bacterium, assembly GCA_945947685.1. Lineage (GTDB taxonomy): Bacteria > Bacillota > Clostridia > Christensenellales > UBA1242 > Caccovivens. The sequence goes on from CAMEYT010000054.1 coordinate 1,279, forward strand.
TATAATTCAATTATCTCCTCTAATGAAAAAGTTTCAGCACGACGAATTAGTATTTCCTTTGGATAAAGTTGTTCCAATCTTTCACGTTTTATGGCATATGTTTGCAAGATATTATTTGAAAGGGTCTTTCTTCTCATTGAGAATATATTTTTAACAAAATTATTGAAAGCTTTTAAATCAAGATTATATTTATTTTTTATATCAATTCTAACAACGGCGGAATCAACATTGGGTGAAGGATTAAACATATTTCTCGACACATTCCTCGTTATATTTGCGTCGCCACAGGCTGCAATACTTACGGCAAGCACTCCATAATCCTTACATCCTTCTTTTGAAACCATTCTTTCAGCCACCTCTTTTTGAACCATAACTGTTATTGATTTAACTTTGTCTGTTTGTCCAATAAACTTGAATAAAATTGGCGTTGTAATGTAATATGGTAGGTTCGCAACAATCTTAAATTCTCCACTAAAACTATTTTCTATTTCACACAAATCTACCTGCATAATATCTTTAAATCGAAATTCAACGTTTTTTAAATCTTTTGATAATAAATAAGGTTGCAATTCGGTGTCAATTTCATAAGAAACAACTTTTTTAGCTAGTTTTGAAATTTCCTCTGTCAGTGTCCCCATTCCCGGACCAATTTCCAGAACTTCATCCTGCTCGGTTATACCTGCGTCAGAAACAATGGCAGATAACAAATTCTTATCTGTTATAAAATTCTGTCCAAATTTTTTCTTTGTTTGAAATTCTTTCATATCTCTCCTATTTTAATCTAAAAAAATTAATCGCGTTTTTTGTTGTTTGGTTAGCAACTTGTTCAACTGAAATTCCCTTAATATTCGCAATATTTTCAGCAACAATAACTACATTTTTAGGCTCATTTATTTGTCCTCTAAAAGGAACCGGAGTCATATATGGACAATCAGTTTCAAGCATTAATCTATCGAGTGGTGCATCCTTAATTGCTTCGTGCAACTTCCCAGTATGAGCGAAAGCTGAACATCCCCCGATAGAAAGATAAAACCCCATATCTAAAAATATCTTCGCAACTGTTGAATTTTTATTAAAGCAGTGCATTAAAACTCCATACTTGCAATACTGAAGATTTTGTTTCATTAAGTCAATCATATCCCCTGTTGCTTCTCTACAATGAATCACTATGGGAAGGTGCAGTTCATATGCCAATTTCATCTGACGAATACAAGCTTCTTTTTGTTGTTCTTTGCTAACTTCGCTCGTATAATAATCCAATCCTATCTCACCAATCCCTACAACCTTCTTATCTTCCGCCATTTCACGAAGAATATTTTCTGACTCATTGTCAAAATTGCCTACATCATCAGGATGAACACCTATACAAGCAAAGACATTTTCATATCTTCTTGCAAGTTCCAAGGCATACTTTGAGTTATCTAAATCACTCCCGCAGCAAATTATTTTCTGAACATTATACTCTTTTGCATTCTCAATTATCTTTTCCAATTCTTCGTATTTTTCACTATATAAGTGTGCATGAACATCAATAAACATTTCTTACCTCTTTTGAGAGTATAACATTTTAATCATACTTCCGTCAAGCATTTTCATTTTTATCCTCGCTTTTACATATATTGAACTATGAATAAAATCTGGTTCTATATGATGATAGCATCAATTTGCGTGCTTTTAATAACTAATCCATCTGCAGCAGTCAACGAAATGATTTCAGCATCCTCAAAATCTCTTACACTATGCATTGAATTATGCGGAATTTATGCTGTCTGGATGGGACTTCTTGAACTTATTGATAAATCTGGCTTGGGGGACAAGCTTGCAAAGCTTCTTAAACCTGTTATTAGAAAACTCTTTAAAACAAAAGACCCAGAAGTGGAAAAGTTGATAACTTTAAATATTTCCTCTAATATCCTAGGACTAGGAAATGCAGCTACTCCTTCGGCAATAAAAGCTATAAAGAAGATGGATGATGGGACAGGTTATGCTACTCCCTCAATTATTATGCTACTTGTAATAAACGCGACATCTCTACAATTACTTCCTAGCACGATGATAGGTCTTCGTTCATCAGCAGGAAGCACTTCTGCCGCAGATATTATTCTTCCTACACTGATTGCATCAATTATAACGACAACACTAGCAGTTTTGTTAACCTTAATTTGCAATAAATTAAGAGCTAGGAGAAAAAAATGAGTGCATATATTTTACCCTTAATTTTTCTCTTTGTGCTCGCTTATGCATATAGAAAAAAAGTAAATTGCTATGATACATTCATCAAAGGAGCTAAGGGCGCTATTCCACTTGTTGTGGATATCTTTCCATATATTGCAACAATTATGATTTCAGTTACACTTCTGCAAGTTAGCGGGGCAACTGCTTTTATAGGGAATCTTCTCGCCCCAATATTAACTTTTCTTGGAATCCCAAATGAACTCTGCGAATTTATAATCCTCCGCCCTTTCACTGGTTCTGGCTCAATCGGACTTCTGAAAAACATAATTGCAACATATGGAGCAGATTCATATATATCCCGTTGTGCCTGTTGTATAATGGGATGTAGTGAAACAATTTTCTATGTCGCAACCGTCTACACCTCGCAGACAAAAATAAAGAGATTGCTTTACGCAATCCCTATCGCCCTCTTCGTTTCCTTAATAGGAGCTATAATCGTCTGCTGGCTTTGCCGAGTGATGTAAACCATAAACTATCATTTACCCTGTCAGTTTTTTAACAACTCTTTTAGAAAAAGAAACAACTCCTTTTTAGATATAAAATAATCTATATCATCTTTTTTAATAGGACCTCAAAGCAGATTATTTTTCTCTAATTCCCAAAATTCTCAACAAGGCGTTTTTCATATATATTTCCCCTCCTACTCGTTTTTTAATATATTTGCATCATCTCAAAATACAAATAGAAAATGCAATTTAACAAAAAATAGGATAAGATGCTAGGCTCGCTGTTTATCTCTGGAAGGAGTTTACAACCCCGTAAATGACTTTCAGAGATAGACAGCAGAAACAACGCAGATTGCTTCCTTTAATGTCAATATAAAATAAACAAAAAATCCAAGTTTAATCCAAAAGATTCATCAGGATAAACTTAGTATAATATATAATTCCCCTTCATAGATGTTAAGATACAACTCAAATAGAAAATGCAATTTAACAAAAAATAGGATAAGATGC
>CAMEYT010000055.1 GCA_945947685.1 uncultured Bacillota bacterium
TTCCACTGAAAATTACTGGTTTTTGAGTGATATATCCTATCTTATTATATAATCCTTCAAAGGAATAATCCTTTATATTTTGTCCGTCAATCAACACTTCTCCACTTTGGACATCAAATAGTCTCGCCATAAGACTAATTAAAGTAGTTTTTCCACATCCAGTTGAACCAATAAAAGCTATAACATCTCCCTTTTTTACCTTAAATGATATATCCTTTAATTGATTTTCAGCAGAATCTGGATATCTAAAGCCTACGTTTCTGAACTCAACTGTCCCAATTTCTTTTCCTTCTTCAACTGTGCCCTCTTTTATCGAACTATTAGTTTCTAAAACTTCTCTAATTCTCTTTGCAGAAACAAGTGCCGAAGCCATAAACATAAAGACCATTATCAACATCATAAAGGACATAACTACATACATTGCATATGAACTAAATACTACAATATCACTGAATAGGGTCAATTTTTCTGTTGGATTTGAAGCAGGAATTTTATTTAACAAAACAGCTCCCAGCCAATATATCGCCAATGTTAATCCATTAAAAACTATTGTCATAACTGGACTCATAAAAGCGAACGTTCTTTGATTGAATAATTGAGTCTTTGTCAACTCTTTATTAACTTTTTCGAACTTCTCATTTTGATAATTCTCCGCATTGTAAGCGTGGACAACATTAATCCCTGTTAAATTTTCTCTAGCAGTCCTATTTAATCCGTCTACCAATTTTTGCACTTTCTTAAAACGAGGAAGAACTAAACTCATTATAATAGCCACTGTGATTATAATCAAGAATACCGAAGCAAATGTCAAAAGAGATAATTGCCAGCTCTTACCTAGTATCTTAATAATTGCCCAAACAGCCATAACCGGCGACTTTATAAGCAACTGCAATCCAATTGCTATAAACATTTGAACTTGTGTAATATCATTTGTTGTTCTTGTAATAAGACTAGGAACTGAGCCCAGCTGCGGTCCTAGCTGATAAATATCCGCAGATTATAGCTAACGCTCCGCTTCCCAGTGTGAAACCCAACATCTTTAAGCCAGCAAACCATACTTGTTTTATTTCAGTGCCTGGCGTTTTTAATAAAATTGTTAATTCGGACATATATGTTGGAATTGTAATTTCAAAATAAACTTGTGCAACAACTAATAATATGCATATGAGCGCCATTATCACCTGCTTTTTGCTCATATATCTTAATAATTTAAACATTTTTTACAAACCCGCCTTTTTCACTTCACTATCTTTATTCAACTTGTTGGCAAGAAAATAACCACTACTCCAAGCCCACTGTAAATTATATCCTCCGCAAACGCCATAAACATTTGTGGTTTCACCGCAGAAATATAATCCTTTTATTTTACTCTCCAAATCTCTAAGATTTTCTAATTTAATCCCACCTGACAACACCTGCCCGTCATCATATTTTTCCTTACATAACAACTTCAAATTTTTAATATTCTTTACAATCTCGTCAATTTCTTTATCTGTCAACTGGGATAATTTTCTTTCAAGATTGATAACTTTACTTGCTTTTAAAATATATTTTGCCATCTCTAATTTCAATATGCCCAATAAGCAATCTTTGACATACAAGTTTTCGCATCTTGCACATCTATCTTTTAGTAAAGTAGTAAGCTGTTTTTCGGATATATCTGGTAGCAATTCACACACTATTTCAAATGGATATTTTATTCTGTTATCGAGCTTTGCCGATAAATTAAAGATGACAATTCCAGATATTCCATCTTTTCTAAATTGAATTTGCCCTCTTTCTTCAAAATCAAGCGGTTTAACCCTTACAACGGCATTTTCCCTTAATCCAAATAAATTCTTATCAAAGCTTTGAACTTTAAAGCCACAGAGCATTGTTTCTTCTCTTTCAATTGGGAGATTAAAATAACTTAAAAGTTCCCTTAACCCTTTATTTCCGCAAGCCATTATCACTTTTTTTGCCCATATTTTCTCCCCATTGCTTAGGTTAATCTCAAAATCATTTTTTCTTGTAATTTTAGTTGCATTTTGAGGAATGTGGACCGCGTTTATATTCCTAATAAGAGCCGACTGTATATCCTTAGCACTTTCGCTCAATGGATAAACTCTTCCCTCTTCATCAGAGAAACTTGGTATACCTATTTTTTCAAAGAAATTAATTGTATTTTTGTTATCAAAAACTTCTATGTATTTTTTCACCATTGACGTATTGTATTTATCTACCGAAATATTTACATTCGTAAAATTGCATCGTCCATTCCCTGTTGCCAAGAGTTTCTTTCCCAATGGATTTGCATCAACAATAGCGACAGAAAAAGAATGTGATAGACAATTCGCGCACATTAAACCACTTGCTCCGCCACCAATAATTGCTATATCAAACTTTTGCATATAAATATATATATCACGATTTTAAAAATTAATCAACTGAATGTATAAATCTTCCTTTATTTTCTTATTAAAAAAAGATATATTTATCTCAATATATCTTTTTGGTTACATTTTTATAACTTATTTTTTAATATCTCTTTTTCAATAGATGGAGTTTCATTAGTCGTATCAATAACTGTCAAAGGCTTATTATCCTCCAATTTCGCAAGGAGCATATCTTTGTCTGGATGTTCCCTCTTCCATTTTATATCTTGCGCAATCAACTGTTTCTCCAAGAAGAATAATGATATTGAATAGCCAATATATCCTACTAGATTTAATCCTAAAACAATATCAAGCATTAATTCTTGATTTGGAATAACTAGACATAGACAAAGTAAGAGGTAGGATATTGCACGCGTTGGGCCGTAAATAATTTGATATGTCGTGTTATGCTCTAAGCAATGGTCATGCATTGAAAGTATCCTTATTACTGAGGTCTTTCTCATATCTGTGATTGTCGTTATAAATAATCTAAAGAAATAATAGATCCCATAGAATATCAGGACTGTAACCAGACAAGGCTTTATGAATACAGGAATTGCACCTGCAATAATAAATCCCAACGACACAAAGATGAACCACTGAGAGAGATTTTTATGATATGTTTTCATAAAGATAAACATCGAAACTAATTGAGCTCCTGTGAATATTGTTTGAACAAGCCCTATTGTAAAGTCATTCCCCTCTGATTGCAAGAAGATTAAAATTGTCAACACTGTGGCGATTAAGTCGAAGCACATTCCTCTAAAGAACCCACTAAGATATAGAGTTTTTAAAGGCTTTGTCTCTTCTCCTCCATCATTAACTATCTTCCAGAATCTCATCAAATTATATGATCTACGTTTGCTTTTATTGAATTTAACAAAGAAAGAAAATACAAAGATTAAAATACAAACGACAGCTAAGATGACACACATCGCTGGGAAGGATTTCATTATAATTGACCCTAAAATTAACGGGAAGATTGTTTTAGTCAGAAATATTAAAATATTTTTAACTGAAAAATAAATTGTTTGATTTTTACTGCTAACAGCTTCAACCATCAAAGCTGCAAAGCCCGCGTAGAATATTCCATAGGTTAACCCTACTCCAACTGCAAGCAACCATATCCAATTTGCAATATTATCACCTAAAAAATAAATGACAATAAACATTCCCGCAAGCAAAAACGCCCCTATGGACATAAAAGCACCCTTATTCACCTTGACTAATATCGCATTCCCAACTAACATAGCGAGAGCAATCATCATATAGTAAACAAAATTAAATATGGCAACATTAGTATATCCGTTTGCTGGGTCAATTTGCATAAGTTTAGATACAAGAAACGTATCTAAAAAAATCAAAATTATTGAAATCAAACACTCAATCACAATAATTGAAGATGTGCTTAAAGTAAAAATCCCTGCCTTTCCTTTTTTCATTATTTCTCCATTTTTATTATTTGTCATAATCTAGATATCATTCGACATTTTTCTCTTTTAAAGCTCGTTTTAAGTATATATTTATATTTAAAATAAGTCAAATAAACTAAGCTAATTAATAAAAAAAGTCTAACGCTAACAAAAAAGGAAGAAGCTATAAGCTTCTCCCTTCGTCTTTTGGGATTTGTTAGATAATTCAGACATTTTTTAATTATGCTTCTTCATCTTCTTTAACAGCGATTGGCATAACCTCTCTGTATTTCTTCAAGCCTGTTCCTGCTGGGATAAGTTTTCCGATAATGATGTTTTCTTTCAAGCCCATCAATTTATCTACTTTACCCTTGATTGCTGCATCTGTAAGAACTCTTGATGTTTCTTGGAAAGAAGCTGCTGACAAGAATGAACTTGTTGAAAGCGAAGCTTTTGTAATTCCAAGAAGAATTCTCTTAGCTGTTGCTGGAACACCACCATTTTGGAACACTTCCATATTTTCGTCTTCATAAGTGCTTGCATCAACAATTTCGCCAGGAAGCAAGTTT
>CAMEYT010000056.1 GCA_945947685.1 uncultured Bacillota bacterium
AAAATAATCCTTGTGGCTTTGCGATTAAATTCGCGGATAGATTGCACAATTTGCGAACAATTGAGATTTTTGATTATAGTAAGCAACTTGAAAAAGTCAGAGAAACTGAAAAGTGGGTGCTTCCTATTGCCAAGGCGCTTCATGCAGAATATTTTTATCGTGCAATAAAAAATGAGTGTTTTAAGGTTGTAAATCGAGAGAAGGGGAAACAGTATTTTGAAAGTTTTACAGCTTATCATAGCTCTAATAAAAACAATATCGGAGAGTTCGAAAAGAAATTAAAAGAACTTTTTGCAGGAACAATTATTAAAGATATTAGGATCAAAAACGTGCGTGAATATAAAGTGTTTGAGGACTTATCGAGGATATATAAAAATTTAGATATTAGGGAAGTTTCTCAAGGTCAGATTCTGAAAGTATCGAATTATAATATCTATTTTCTCTTTAATGATTCAGATTCTTCTAAACAAGCAATGACTGAAGTGCTTAATCTCTTGAATAGAGTAGAGGAACTAAAAATTATTGATGTAAAAATAGGGTCTTTCAGCGATAAAGTCTATTTTCAACTCAATGATAAAATAAAAAATAAATACAACGCCTATGTGCTTTCAAAAAATGAGTATAGGATTCTCAAAGTAGGAACCCTAGATGGGCAAAACTTAGATTTAATTGATGAGGAAAATATCAATCACTTAGAAGAAGATTTGATTAAAGTTAGAACTAGGTCTGGGGAGATTAAATATATTATGAAGAATAGCACGGCACTTGATTTTGCCTTTAAGCTTCATCGCGATATTGGTTTCGCTTTCAAATATGCGATAATTAATCGAAGTAAATCAAAGATGCCACCATATACTAAATTAAACGACAATGATCAAATAGAAATCATTACTGATACAGATTCTTTTGGGGAACTCAAAAACAATGCAAAATTAAACTGGCTTGCATATGTAAATACTGAGCAAGCGAAGAAGAATTTGATTAAATATTTCTCGAAGTTATTGGATTAAATTCAAAAAAAAGCGTCGCTATATTTTATTTCTGCTGTTTTCACAGATGTTTATTTACTGTATAGTAAACTTTTGTTTGTGAAAAACGGCTTGGTCAGCGTCGCTTTTTTAATTGTCTTAAAGAAAGTTTTGTTCTTTTTTATATTATTCCTAATTTTTCGGCTAGTAAATCTGCTATTTCATCAGCACCATTTTTTGTTTTATCAAGCTGTTTTGTGTTTTCTCTAAATTCGTCTAGTAGATGAGGATTTTTTATATATTCTTCTACTAATTTTCTAGCTTTGATTTTATTAGGTTCATAAACTCCTACTTTATAGTATTTTGTAAATAATTCTGACGACTTCTTTTCAATTTCTCCCGAATAGAAATTTGTTATAATTGGCGTGCCCATAAATATGCTATCTGTTATAGCATTAGGTCCCGCTTTAGTAATATATAAATCGCTTGCCTTTAGATACTCTTCAATGTTTGTTAAGAAAGGAAGAGGAATAAATGTAATGTTTGGTTTAATATCCTTGAATTCAGTGTATTTTTTATAAACTCTTTCATTTTTTCCGCATACAGCTAATATAGTGATTGGTAAATCCGTTTTTAATAACTCATCTGTGAATTCTTCCATTCTAGCAGCAGCATATGCGCCGTCAGCAAGAATAACGGCAAATTTATTCTGAGGGATTCCCAATTTTTTTCGATAAAAATCTTTGCTTTCATTCGCGTCAACAATTTGCTGCCTAGCCATAAAATGGACTGTTTTTACAACTTCAGGATTAAATTTTTTCTGCTCAATAGCCTCTTTTGCAGCAAAAGGATTATTCACAATAAATAAATCACCACGGCGATCCCACCAGCCGTGCACATTGTGATCGGGGTCATATGCTACGACTGTGGAACTAATTAACCCCTTTTTCTTTGCTCTACAGGCAATGTGATAAGGAACAAAGTATGTAGATACAATCATATCTGCGTTCATCTTGACAAATTTTTCAGTTATTTTATCTGTAATCTTTTTAAAAACCGTGCTATATACAAAATTCAAAGATGTTTTTTCTCCAAAGACTTTCATAGCAACGAGTTGTGTTGCGAGATGTAATTTATTGTTATTTGCACGATATACCTCTTTGATAGAAAATTTTTCATATTTAATTAATGCTTTATCGTTTGAATCTCTAAAAATATAATCTCTAACTACATCGACCTTATCGCCGTATTTTTTTTCTAAACTTTCTGCGATTGATTGCGCTGTTACAATATGACCTTGTCCAGCTTCACAAAAAGTAACAACAACTTTTTTCTTTTTCATAACAACTCCATTTACGTGTAAATTATTCTAACACATTAATTATTTTTTTCAAAGCGTTTAAGAAAGATTGATTGAATGGATTAGTATAGAAATTTACATCTACGTTCTTTCATCAGACTATCTTTGTTTTAGCACAAAACTTATAGTCTGCTTGACCATATCTACAAGCAATTAAAGCTATACAATCTTTTTTTGAGTTATTACAATAATCTCTGCGGGGAAGAGGGGGAACCAATATTATAGATAAAAATAAAGCTGTTTTGTTTTGAATTAATTTTATACTAAAATTAAAAAAAGCTTATTGAAATAAATGTAATCCAAAAATAAAAATCGACCTATATGGTCGATATTTTAATTATTTTTGATGGTTCTTATAAAATTATCTACATCTGTATAATTTTTCAATATAATTATTTTTTTATTCTTAACATCTTGAAGCTTTTCATAAATAATAGGTCTTTGCTCATTGTTAAACTTTTGAACCCAATCAACAAATTCTTGGTTTAGTTTTGAGTTATTAAATCCTTCAGCCATGTCTTTTGTTCTTTCTTTTTTGCTTCTGTCGATTACATTTTGTACACAAACCTCAGTTGGGAAGTCTAAGTAAATAATGGTATCACAAAGACCAATCCTCTGGTCGAGAGTACTCATATAATTTCCATCAATAATCCATTTGTCATATTTGGATGCAAATTCAAAAACTTGCTGTTTTAATTCATCACGCGTGATATACTTTTCGTTGTCTATGTGGTAAATCTTATCAAGATGTAAAACAGGGTATTTTAAAATTTCTTCCATCTTAAAAGATAAAGTTGATTTGCCACTCCCAGGACAGCCAATTAAAATAATTTTATTCATATTTACTCCTATACTATATTATATAAAACGTATTCACTTTATCTTTCATCAGTAGGGGATCTACAATACTCGCAAAAAGAATCTTTATTAATATTTAAATTTGCTCCACATTTTGGATATTTGTGAACCAATTTTTCTTCAATTTTATTTTTTCTAAATTTCATGGAGATTGTGTATTTATTCATATAGGTATCACTTCCACCCACGATTTTTTTTGTTTTTTTGTCAATTTTGTCTTCTGTATATCTCACATTGGCATTTACTGATACAAACTCATCTGCTTCATTCATGTTTTCAACATTTGAAATATTTAAATAATCATATTTTTGAATAACTTTTTTTGTTTGCTTCAACAATACTTCGATATTTTTTTGTCAATGTGTCATCCAAAAAGAGATCGACACTATCGATATTTTCATTTGTTATTGCTTCCATAAGCATAATGTAAATGTTTTTTACTTTTGAAATAAAAAGTGCTTTATTTTCCATTTTTACTCCTTAATTTGGTTAATCATTTTTTTTGTTTATTAAGGTGTATTTATCTGTTTTTTGCAATTAAAGGACTGTCACAGTATTCGCATTTTACACTCTTTTGATTTTTTACTTCTGCACCACAGTTTGGACAGTTTTGAGGAGCTTTTAATTCTTCTCTTATAAATGTGAGTTCGTAATAATAATAGAATTTTGCTCTTTTTTCAAAAGACCTTTCACCTTTTGTTTTTTCAAGTTCTTCACGGGTTATGTCTTTGGGAACAAAGTATTTAAGTTTTAATCTTAATTCATCAACATCTACAAATTTGTCAGGTTATTTGTCGCACAAAAAAGATTTCCCACAGCCTAGAGTTGCCACAACGGCATCAAAAGTTATATTTTTATATTTCATGCTATGATTATATCAAATAAAAAACAAAAAGACAACCTAAACTACTAAAGTTAAAGTTTTTTTCTCTTGCGGAGATTTATGGAACGACGTGTTAAGAAAAATTGCCGGTGTGCTTGTGAGTAGCCAAAGCCGAGGAGCAACTTGTTTGCGGTCTGGCTCCGACAGGAGCGAACCACCGACTGGTGTTCCTTATACTCCACTCTGTGTCGTGAAAGGTGTAATAAATAACAAACACTCGAAAAAAACATTTCATAAAGTAAAATCCAGTGGACTCGAACCACCGA
>CAMEYT010000057.1 GCA_945947685.1 uncultured Bacillota bacterium
CTCCTAGAATCCGATAGCGCCAGCAATCTTATCTGGAATAATTGTTGCCACAACATATAGAACTGTAACTAAAATTAATAAAATACTTAGTAAAATTTTCCAGAAACTTCCACTGAAATTAACCGCCGCAAATAAAAACACTATCCCAGCTCCACCATAAATATTAAAATAATGTAAAACTAGTCCGAACCATCCCAATTCGGCAGCATTAGGAACTACAACTAATGCTGAAAGTGAAAATATGTAAAGTATTCCCAAAATTGATAAAATAAAATAAATAACTTTTTTCATTTTTCTCTCCTATTATCTATAGTATCACATTTACAAATAAAAAACAAACAAATAAAGAAAAAAAGAAAAGATTTTAGTCTTTCCTTTTTTAAATTTATAAAAATTTAGTATTATGTTATGATTTCATAACATAATAGATTTATTCTTCGCTTGACTTTACTTCCTGCAATTCTTCCTTTTCTTTCTTTACAATCTCTTTAATTTTTTCTTTTTCAGCTTTTATTTTAGCTCTTATAGCTTCTTTCCTCTCCCTAGCTTGCTGTTTTAGAAGTTTTTGTTTCTCAATTTGTTCTTTTGTCTTTTTAGTTTTTTTAGACTTAACAATCTTTTTATTCTTTACTTTTTCTGATTTTTGCTTTTTTACCTTATCTCCCTTTTTCTTCTTTCTCTTAATTATAAGGTTTTTACTTCCATTATCTGGCATTTCTTCTTTTAAGCATTCAGGATTTTCCATCATAGATTTAAGCATTTTTACTGACTTAGAATAATAGAATCCATCGGCATTTCTATCATCCATAGAAAAAGCAATCTTCATAATCTTAGCCATTTTTATTTCTTTGTTGTTCTCGACTATAGGACGTATTTTCTCTTTTCCCATTGCAACAAAAACACTACATGTTCCAAAGTTATATAAATGATGGAATACAGCTTCTTGTTTTAATGATTTTAAATGCGTAACAAAACAACTACAATGGAAAGGACTTGCCTTAATTAGTGATTTTGGAAGCATATTATGTCTATCGAGCCATCGCACAAACGACATTGCTAATCTATAAAGCCAAGCAGGAAGATGATTTAAGAAATTTGCTGTTTTCCCTGTTCCCCCATTTGAATCTCCTTGAGATAGATTTGATGTTATTCCTTTATCAATAATTTCTTTGATTTCATAGATGCTTTCTCTTCCAGTGAAATCCAATTTCATTAAAATTTCCTCTCCTTGGTCGGACAATGAAGATTTAACTACCATTGATATACTGATTGTATTGTGTTCATATGTAACACAATTATTTATAAATCTATTTAGCTTAGGTCTTAAATAATAAAGTCTAACGATAGATGCAATTAAAATATGAAGATATGAAAAAGTTGTGCCATTCTTCTTCTCCCTATTTATAAAGTCATCAATCGGCTCACATCTAAAATCTTCCATAAAATAATTTATACTCTCTGTTCTCGTCGGCATAAAGAAAGAGCCCGCTTGTTCGATAATGCCCATCCCTTTGATTTTATGTCCATCAGATCTCTTGAAACACATTTATTTATCCTCCCTGAATTTTTTCCTTTGCAAGGTCTTTTCTTTCCCGTTTTGTTTAGGCTCATAATAAATATGATTTTTTATCTTATCTGGCATATATTGCTGCTTGCAATAACCTCCATAGATATGAGGATATTTATATTTCCCGTGTCCGTCATCATTTGTAGCTGGATGATTTTTTAAATTATTAGGCACAGGTAAATCACCATAATCTTCAACATCTTGTATAGCCCTATCACGAGCTATGATCACTGAATTTGATTTTTCTGCTTCACAAGCATATATTATTGCATGAGATAGAGGAATTAATCCTTCTGGAACTCCCATTTTTTCTACAGCATACATAGCATTCACAGCTAAAAGCGAAGCATTGCTATCCGCCATTCCTATATCCTCTGAACAATGAGCAACAAGTCTTCTAGCAATAATCATTGGATCACAACCTGCTTTTATAAGTCTAAAAGCATAATATAACGCAGCATCAGAATCACTTCCTCTTACACTTTTACAGAAAGCAGATAAAATGTCATAGAACATACTTGTATCTATAGATAAAGGTTTTCTATCTATTGATTCTCCAATAATTTCTTTCGTTATATGAACCTTCTTATCTTTTGAAAATTGAGTCGTTCCTACAGCTAATTCTAAAGCATTTAATGCTGTTCGGACATCACCATTGCACGCATCGGCAAGATAATCTTTTGCATCATCCTCTATAACCACAGGGATTTCAAACCCTTCTTTTTCAGCCCTATCGATAACTTTAAGAACATCTTTTGCTTCAACTTTCTTAAATTCAAAAATATGACATCTTGAGACAATAGCCCGCGTCATAGAAGTATATGGATTTTCGGTCGTTGAACCTATAAATATAATACTCCCTTCTTCAATAGCTTCTAAGACACAATCACTCTGTGCTTTATTCCATCTATGACATTCGTCTAGCAATAAATATGTATCTATCCCAAACATCTGTTTATCTTTTTTTGCTTTTTCAATTATTGATTTCGCATCCCCAACTCCGCTACTAACAGCGTTTAATTTTTGAAAATTCCCATTAAGCGTCTTTGCGATAATATTTGCAAGAGTTGTCTTACCTGTCCCTGGGGGGCCATAAAAAATACAACTACCCACATTCCCATATTGAATAGCTCGCCATAACATCTTATTTTTTGCAACTATGTGTTCTTGCCCCACGAATTGTTCAAGGCAAGCTGGTCGCATTTTTTGCGCTAAAGGCACTCTTTCTTCTTGCATTATGCTTGTATTATATCATCATATAAGAAAAAAAACAAGAAAAAATATCAAAGTTTTGTTTTTTTACTTGTAAATTGATTTTTCCCTTATTTTTATTATTATTTAGCGACTTTAACGTAATTCTTACCATCATAGAGAAAAACATTAGTCAAATTATAATTATTTTCTCCTAAAATAGGACGTTTTCCGCTCTTTATTAATATGTTATTTTTAATTTCTAAATATTTATCTTCACTTACTATATCTCTTTCCCCGTTTAGCCAAGCGTTCCAGATTTTATTTGGAAGAATTCTATTAAAATTTCTTTCAAAAAACTTGTTATCACATTCGACTTTCACATTAAACACCTCAAAATTTTTCTTCTGAGATAATTTAAAACACTCATTTATATCACTGAGATTTTTCAAAATAAACTGTTTATCTCCAAAATTAATAAAAAAAGTCTTTTTCTCATACCCCTTAAGCGCAATCTTAGATTTAAGATTAATACGGGCAAAAGTCGAATTTTCCAAACCATCAATACAAGAAAAATTATCATTTATTTTTCCAAAGTTTGCATTTAAATATAATTCTTTATTATTAAAAAAATTAGTTATTTTAATTCCATTCTTTTCACGTTCAAAAGAATAATATCCTCGTTCAAGCGGCCTATTGTATTCAAATTCTATTGTTTTTGTTTGTTTACTTGTGTTTGTCAATTCTATTTGGATATTCTCCCCGTTTAATACATATTTTTTTATATTATAGAACACCTCATCGCATACACCTTTCTTCTCAAGATAAAATAATTTCTGCTCAAATTCAAGATTGGCTTTATTAATTTTTATATAATTCTCGTCCTCTACATTAAAATATTGAGAATTGGTTTTGTAATTAATATTCAGTTTATCCAAGGATGGGATTTCACTCTGGCGAACAATATAACATCGCTTAAACTTCTGTTGAATTGATTTATTTGCTTCTCTAAGAATTAAGTTAAATTCTGCAAATTTCTGAGCTTCTAAAAATGCTTTAACTAACTCTTTCCTAAAGGGTTTTTCCATTATAAATATAGGATAAGATAAATCTATTCCCTTGTCAATTATCTTATCAAAATCAACGTCTCCTTTAAAAGAAATGGGAGCATGATAATACACTCTGTTTTTAATTAAATTGCTCATTTTGAAGATATATTCTTTCTTTGTCATATCAAAATGATTTACATAAATTTATTTTTTAAACAAAAAAAAGAACCAAAATTGGTTCTAAAATCAGCTAGTCTATAAGCCGAGTTCTGTATTATTTGGTCATCTATCTAGAATTTCTGTCGCCAGAAATTTCAAGCGGTATTTTTGAAGGATATGAGAGAACGCATATATATCCTTACTTAACCTTGCTCCAAATGGGGTTTACAGAGCGTAAATTGTTACCAACCTACCGGTGAGCTCTTACCTCACCTTTCCACCCTTACTCATAAATGAGCGGTTTATTTCTGTTGCACTATCCTTAGAG
>CAMEYT010000058.1 GCA_945947685.1 uncultured Bacillota bacterium
TTTTGGGTTGATAGTTATGGAATGAGAGCCTAATTTCTTTCCTTCAGCTTGCTGAGAGTAATGTATTTTTTGTATACCGTCTTTCTTTCTCCATGTTTTTCGAACTAGGTTAAACATTTGCATAGTATCAGTGCTGTTGTGATTAAGTAAAAAATGTAAATAATCAAATACAACAGGGCAATGTGTTTTGCTAGATATATACAATACATCTTCAACCGTGTAGCATTTGTCGTCATTCTCAATGACAAGTCGATTTTTAATGTTTCTCGGAAGCTTTTTGTAATTTGAAATAAATCTATCTATAGTTGTTTTTTTGTCATTATAGATTCCTCCTATGTGAAGAATAACTTTACAATCACTCGGCATTTGCATTGAATCTAAAATTGTTGTATGATATTGCAAATCTTGAAAGGACTTCGAAACTAATTCTTCATTTTCTGAACTTATTGTTGTGTATTGCCCAGGGTGCATTGATAGTCTTATATTATGTCTCTTAGCTTTATTCCCGAGTTGCTTAAATTGTTCCTTGTAAATCGTCCACCATTCTAGCTTATTTATTGGGTGAGAAGCAAAAGGAATGAATCCTGAACTAATCCTAAAAATTTTTATTTTGTTTTCTATCAGATAATCCAGCATTTTATCCAAAGTATCCAGATTATTTTCAATTAAGCGTTTTATGTTTTCTTCACTAGCATTTTTTAAAATACAGGACTTCATTCGAAGCCCCTTTTTATCATCTAATATTATCCCAACAAAACCAACATTCATATATATATTATATATTTGCCTTTTTCTCATTTAACGATACATCACATTATCGATGGTTGTTATAAACCAATCTAAAATATTATTAACAATTATTAATAATATCTGTGAGACCGTTAGTTCTATTAAAATTGCACCTTTATGGAGTAATTTGTTGTCGCATTTTGTTGACAAAAAAAATCATATATTATACAATTTAGATAAAAAGGAGGGTTGTATGGAAGAAAAAGAAATAGTTGTTGAAGATAATGCTGAGAAAGAAAAAAATACTGATGCTAGAAAAGAAAAAAATGTTTGCGATGTAAAAGAAATTATGAAATTTTTACCTATGTTTTTAGCTCTTGGAGCAATTTTTATGGGCTTATTTTATCAATTTTTGCCACTAGTTGTGGCAACTTCTGCAGGAATTAAAGCTGCTGCTTCATTTATGTTTATAGGTTATGCGCTTGCAACAGCTGCTTTAGTTTTAGAAGCTTTTAGAGTAATTAAGGAGAAAAACTATAAATTTTCTTTGACTTTATTGATAATTATTATAGCATTTGGATGTGTTATCTTCTAATAAAAGAAAAAACGAGCAAAACAAGGCTCGTTTTTTTTATCCATTTTTTTTGTTTTTGATGACGTTTCAACTGATATATATAAGATAAATCTTAAACTTTATATTATCGGAAGTTTTGTCTGAATGCACCGAAGGTATATTCAAGCAAAACTGATGTTTATTCAAACAGTGATAGCGTTGGAACAACGGGGGTTGCACAAGCAAACTTGATTTGCGACTAAAAGGAGCAAAGCAACATCACATAGTTTATATTGTGTAAATCAATTAAATTAAAAAAAATATAAAAATTATTGTTAAACGCATCAATATTTAATATTTTTGTGTTATAATGAAGATACATTAAATAATAAGGAGTGATTATATGTCAATATTTTACGGGGTTACTTGCTTACTTTCGCTGATATTGTTAATAGCATATTTCTTTGTGGATAAGAAACAAAATAAATGGATAATGTGTTTATTCATATCTGTTTTAATTTGCAATGCTGGATATTTTATGCTTTCTCTATCAAGGAGTTTAACCTTAGCTCTTATTGGCAATGCTATTGCATATCTTGGGAATGTTTTTCTGCCATTCTTTATGCTTATGTTAATATTAGGGGTGTGTAACATCAAGCATCGTAAGGTTTTGAACTATATCTTATTTGGAATTGGCATTGTTATGTTATTTATTGCAACTACAGGTGGGTATTTGCCAATTTACTATAAAGAAGTATCACTTGAAATAATCGAAGGCGGTGCAAGGCTTGTTAAAGAATATGGTATCTTGCATAAATTATATTTTGTTTATTTATTCGGATATATGGCTTCAATGATTACAATTATTATCTATGCAATAATTAAAAAGAAAGTAGTTTCCAAAATGCAGGCTATCTTTTTGTCTGTAATTGTATTTGGCAATATTTTTGTATGGTTAATTGAACAATTTGTTGAACATCAATTTGAATTTTTATGTCTTTCATATATTATTAATGAAATATTATTGTTACTTCTATATGGGATTTTACGTGAATACGAAAAAAGGATAAATGTAAATAAACAAAAAGAAACAATTTCTGCTGATTTATCTCTAATTGATTTTGACGATAAATTTAATGAGGAACAGATTGCAATCATTTTTGAGGAATGGGAAAAAATTAACAATTTAACAAAAAGAGAAAAAGAAGTATTAAAACATATGCTGCTTGGAGAAAAACGAAAAGATATTGCTATAAATTTGTATATTTCTGACAGCACAGTTAAAAATATTATTACTAATATTTTAAGTAAATTGGAAGTTGGCAACCGCGAAGAGCTTTGCAAAACTGTTAAAAAGATTGTTTAAATAAATACTCACTTTTATGTGAGTATTTTTTTGTTAAAGAAAGATTTATTATAATACTTAAATTGACAGGACTAAATAGGACTAAAATCAATTAAAAATAGGACTAAATAGGACTAATTTTTTGAAACGAATTACAAAGTTATATGATAAAATAAAAATGTAAACAAGTGGATTAGATAATCAATTTGTTAAAATCTTATACAAAAAAAATACATATACAAATCTAATATTAAACAATTTAAATTTGCTTTTATTTGCAATTGTTGCAGTCAATTTATCTCATCTTATTTATGTAAATATGAAGATAGATTTGAGCACAAAAAATTGTCAAAAGGTGAAAAAGCAGCGAGATGATTATTTATGAGACAGGATACAGCAAAACTTTGAAAGAGCAAATATTGAAAAAATTGGGGTTAAACTTTTATGCAGAAATATGATTTGTGAAAATTGCAGTTATTACTTAAAGATGGACGAATTGTTTGCAAAACTTGTGCAGAAAAACTAGAAAGAAGAAAAGGAGGTGGAATAGAATAAATTAATTTTTACAGATTTTTAAAAAATCTATTATCCAATTTGGAGTAAATTTATTTTTAATAAAAGGAGAAAAATATGACAAAGAAAAAAACTATTTTAACTTCAGTCTTTGCATTTTGCTTGGCTGTGCCAGCAATGTTAATTTTCACTGCTTGTGGTCATAATCATAGTGCAGTTGCAGAATGGTCAAGCGATGAAACATATCACTGGCACACTTGTGAAGGCTGTGAAGAAATACTTGATAAAGCAGAACATACTTATGGTAGTTGGACTGTAAGAACGCCAGCAGATTGTGACACCGACGGCCTAGAATTCAGAGTATGCGAATGTGGAAAAGAAGAAACAAGAGCAATTCTTGCAACGGGACATTCAAGTAGTGATAAATATACATACGATGAAACATATCACTGGCACACTTGCGAAGATTGTGAAGAACAACTTGACAAAGCAGAGCACACTTGGGATGAAGGAACAATCACAACGGAAGCCACCTTCCAAAACGACGGCGTGAAGACCTACACTTGCACCGTCTGCCAGAAGACGAGAACGGAAACAATCGCTATGGAGTATATCGACGTAAACTATACGGAATCCGATGCGGAAGTGCAAACAAAAGTCAGATTTACCGTGAGCGAGTCGGGCACCTATTATTTCCGCTACGAAGTGAAGGACTGCGGTTTTGCCAACGGCTACTATTGGTTTAACATGAACAAAGTTGGCGGTGGTTTGCAACAAACAGATACAACTCATTCACAAGCAAAGATTTACGACGCAAACAAACAACTTATTAAAACTGGTATGTACACTCGTGCAGCTGGTCAATTTGGGGCGGTGGAAACCTCAAGCGACACTCCAGAAATCGTCAGAAAATTGTTGGAAAATGGTGTCAAATATCTTGAAATGCCTTTTGTTACTCCAGGAGAATATGAGATGATAGTCACACACTATCCAAGTAACTTATACCAAACTCTTGAATACAGTGAAGGGACTTTCTCAAAAACAAATGTAGCATTGTGGAACAACAGCTACAACTATTTCAAGCTTACGTTGACGGATGAAATGCTGGAGGGAGGT
>CAMEYT010000059.1 GCA_945947685.1 uncultured Bacillota bacterium
AATTGAAACAACAGACAACCTTATTAAAAAGTTAACTGATGTAAAAATGGAACTTTTCGCACCTCCGAGTGGAGCATATAATGAGCAAACTATTAATGTAGCAACAGAACTTGGATACAAAACCATAATGTGGTCAAAGGATACAATCGACTGGCGAGATCATGACAAGACATTAATTTTGAAGAGGGCAACGAATAATCTTAAAAATGGTGATTTGATATTAATGCATCCAACAGAGGCGACAGTTCAAGCTCTTCCAGATATCATTAAAGAGATAAAACAGCAAGGATATAATCTAACAACAGTGAGTAAGTGTTTAGTGTAAACTAAATCTTACTCATTTTTTTCAAAAAAATACTTTTTTTGCAATGAATTATATTTGTTTTTTTTGTTAAGTATGTTATAATTAACATAGTTAAGAGGAAAAAATGGCTGTCTATAAGGTAAAAAACAAGAAAAAAGAGAAAAAAAATTTCAAGAAGATAACGGGAATTATTTTACTTGTTCTTTCTTGCGTTTTTTTGTTCTGTATGATTACAAACATTATCCCATTTATGCATAGCTTTCTTTTAGGAACATTTGGTATCTTTGGATATCCGATGTCTGGAGTAATGTTCTTAATAGGAATTGCATTGATTAACAATAAAAATTATACACAATCTAAGGTTTATACAACCTTTATGGTTTTATCTGTCATTTTTGCATTATGTATAATTCAAATGGGAGTGATAGGAGGCACTCAATCGGGAGAAACAACTCTTTCATTTGGCGAGCATCTTGCTTTATCATATACAAAAAAACTTACTGCAGGAGGCATTTTAATTGGGTTGCTTACAACTTCTCTAACATATGCGGTTGGATATGTGTGGGCATATGTGATATTTGGCATCTTATTCGCTGTTTCCCTTGCAATTTATATCGATTGCTTGGTGTTTATGATTAAAAGAAAGAAGAAAGGTTCGCCAGTTAAAATTTCACTCAGAAATATCAAGGGAACAAACGAAGAGGTTAGTGAAACTATTGAGCCAGAAGAAAAGAAATTACCAGTTAAAGAAGAAGAGAAAACGCTATCAGTTCGAGAGAGATTGGGTTTAGTTAAGAGGTCTCCAAACACTTATGAAAAGAAGCTCCCTAAAATAGAAGAGAAGAAGGAAGAACAAATAGAGGAAAAGAAATCAATTTTAACTCCGCCAGAAATCGATTTTGATAAGTTTTTTAAATCGCGTAAAGACAATAAAAGCAATAATACTCCAAGTGAAAGTGAAATAAATAGAAACATAAGTTCATTGAAGGAAGAAAATATTTCTCCAGAGCCAGTTATTTATAATGAGAGTTTTTCAATTTCAAGACAACCAAGAACAAGAGGAAATCTTCCAGAATTGAAGCCAGAGCAAGTGGTAGATGAAGTTGATGACATAATTCAGCAAGTTGTTCAAGAGAGTGGAGTTGAGATAAATAAAAATTCTGACAACTCTCAAGAAAATAGAGAATTAAATAGTGATAGAGATTTAACACGTGATAGAGATTTAACACGTGATAGAGATTTATCAAGGAGGGATTTATCTCGTGATCGCGATTTAAACAGAGGGGCAAACGATCGTTTAAGAGAGAATAGTTTTGATAGAAACAGCTACAACAATGAAATGACAAGAGATAGAGAACGTAGATTTGTAGATATAGATAATCTTGATACAAAAGTGCAGCAAGAGGAAGAAGTTAAGCCATACGTTTATAGTAAGCCACCGATTGACTTGATTACAACACAATCTACGGACATGAGCGACTTAGATGAGGGTGTAGCTAATAAGACAATCTTATTGGAGAATACACTTCAAGAATTTGGTGTTGCAGCGAAAGTTCAGGATGTTGTGATTGGACCAGCTGTTACTAGATACGAACTTGAAATGCCATCGGGAGTTACAGTTAAAAAGATATTGAATTTGTCGAGTGATATTGCTTTGACACTTGAGGCAAACGGAGGGGATGTCCGTATTGAAGCTCCAGTTCCAGGAAGAAGCGTTGTCGGAGTAGAAGTCCCTAATGATAGAGTCGCAACTGTAAGTTTAAAAGATGTTTTGAGCTCACAAGAGTTTAAAAACTCGAAATCTCCATTGACGTATGCAGTGGGAAAAGATATTACAGGTAATATTATTCTTGGAGATTTATCAAAAGCTCCACACTTATTGATAGCAGGAACAACCGGTTCTGGAAAGAGTGTTATGTTAAACGGAATCATCTTGAGTTTATTGTATAAATCCTCTCCAGAGGATGTTAGGATGTTGCTTATTGACCCTAAACAAGTTGAATTTAAGATGTATGAGGGAATCCCTCATTTATTGACACCAAGAGTTTTAACCGATGTTGTTAAAGCGGGAAATGCGCTACAATGGGCTGTAGACGAAATGGAACGTAGATTCAGATTAATAAGCGATGCTTGTGTTAAAGATATCGGCGAATATAATAGAATGGAAGCTGTTATAACAGGTAAAAAGAAAAAAATGCCATATATTGTGCTCATTATCGATGAGTTCTCAGACTTTATGATGACAAGCAAGAAGGATGTTGAAGATAGAATTGTTAGATTGGGACAAAAAGCGAGAGCAGCAGGAATTCATATGATTTTAGCGACACAACGTCCAACGACTGAATGCGTAACAGGAGGAATTAAAGCTAACTTCCCTTCAAGAATTGCTTTCAAGGTTGCAGGAAGAGTAAACTCTGATGTTATTCTTGGAATGACAGGTGCAGAGAAGTTGCTTGGAAGAGGAGATATGCTATATGCTCCAATTGAATATAGCGCTTCACCTAAGAGAGTTCAGGGATGCTTTATAACAACCGAAGAAATAAGCAGTATTGTGAATTATGTTAGTTTAAATAACGAACAAGATTTTGATCCTACAATTCAAGATGCTATTAATAATGTTGACAGAGGAAATTCAGGAGGGGAAGATAAAGCAATGGACCCACTTCTTCCAGAGGCATTAAAGATTTGCATTGATAGCAATCAAGCGTCAGGGTCAATGATACAGAGAAGATTGAGTATTGGTTATCCAAGAGCGGGGAAAATTATAGATCAAATGACTCAATATGGATATATTTCTGCTGCCGATGGAGCGAAACCAAGAAAAGTTTATATAACGCTAGAAGAATATTATAAGATATTTGGCGATCAGTACGATTAAGGAGAAAAAATGACTAAGGAAGAAATACAGGGAAAGAAAATTTCTGCTGTTTCACTGGGATGCGATAAAAACAGAGTAGACCTTGAAAAAATCCTATTTTCTTTAAAAGATTTTGGATTCAAGGTTGTTGCAACTCCAGAAGAGGCAGATGTTGTTATTGTAAATACTTGTGCTTTTATATTGCCAGCAAAACAAGAATCAATTCATACAATTATTGAAATGGAACATCTAAAAGACAAAGGCGTGATTGAAAAAGTTATTGTTACTGGCTGTTTCCCAGAGAGAAATATGAAGGAATTAGTTGAGAACTTTCCCAAAATAGATGCTTTCGTAAGAATCAAAGACAATGGGACTATTCCGACTTTGATAGCTGATTTATATGGCTTAAAGGAGGAAAAATATAAGAAGAAATCGGGCAGAATTATAACTACAACAGGTAGTTATGCCTATTTAAAAATTGCTGACGGATGTAATAATGCTTGTTCCTACTGTGCTATTCCTAGAATTAGAGGAAGATATATAAGTGCACCTATGGACGAACTTGTAGATGAAGCAAATAATCTCGTAAAACAGGGAGTAAAGGAAATAATCCTTGTTGCGCAAGATACTTCAAGATATCGTGAAGATTTATATGGTGAAAACAAGTTGATTGAGTTATGTAAAAAGCTTGTAAAAATTAAAGGATTACAATGGCTAAGATTGCACTATCTTTATCCAGAAAAATTGAGCGATGAATTACTTGAATATATCTCAAACGAAGAGAAAATTTGTAATTATATAGATATTCCTCTTCAGCACATCGACGATGAAATTCTTGCAAGTATGAGAAGAAGAATGAATGAAGAGGATACTCGTCAGTTGATACAAAAAATCAAGACAAATTATCCAAATCTTGCTATTAGAACGACCTTTATTGTTGGCTATCCAGGAGAAACACGAAAGAAATTTAAAAAGCTTTGTAATTATGTGAGAGAAACAAAGTTTAATTATGCAGGATTCTTCCAATATTATAGAGAGGAGAACACTGCAAGCTACTTTAT
>CAMEYT010000060.1 GCA_945947685.1 uncultured Bacillota bacterium
TGTTGAGTCCGAGAAATTTTGAAAATACTCAGCCAGTTTAAGCACAGCCTTGTCTTCAGGTAGATAATTTTTAATTTCAGCTTTATGTCTTTCTGAAAGAATTAGATATTTTTCTTGTTCCATTGTTCTCTCCTTTTTTATATTCTAATAAAATAAAATTCTATTTCAAAAGAAAAATTTGTCTCATTTTAGCATTTTTCGACAAAAAGAAAATAAATATGTATATTGGAGGGGATATGAATATATCAAATGAAATTCTACTTGTTCTTCTTATATCTGTAATAGCTTCAGCAACAGATACAAATTTGAACACTAATGCAAACTTTTTACTCTTGCTACTGCTTGCACTAACGAATAATAATTCAACATCATGCTGTCAGAATTGCTCAGGAGTATTTATTTAATTAATTGTTGAAATTTAAAGTCTTTTGTGCTAAAATCGTATCTGTGAGGAAGATATGATTTTTAAACTTACTGATGGGTGGAAAGAAATAGATGATAAATTTTCTTTGAAGAATGATCAAGAGATGTCTTTTTTATGCAATTATAAAGCTCCATGCGGAGAAATTGTTACTCTTTTCAAGATAAACGAAAAAGTAGAAACGGGAGCGATTATGTTTGATAAAATGATATCTGATTATAAAGATATAACGCCAAATTTATATTTACAGTTGAAGTCAAAAATTAAGATTAAAGAAAAAATAGTAAATATATATGTTATCAAAGAAAGAATATCAAACAAATCAATGGTGCAAATGATTTTTAATTATAAAAATAGGTTATATGCATTGATTTTTAATCTGGTAAAATATTATCCAAGCACAAAAGAGTGTATTGATAATAACAAAATTATGAGTGAGGTTATATCTCTATTGGAGGGACAAGTATGAAAAGAGTTTTATTACATTCCTGTTGTGCACCATGTTCAACGCAAGTAATTGATATACTAAAAAAAGATTATGATCTGACAATTTTCTACAGTAATTCGAATATCTATCCCTTAGAAGAATATCAAAAACGTTTGGCTGAGCAAGAGAAATATGTTAAAATTGTAGGTGTTGATATTTTAGAAGATACATACGACGAAAAAGACTATTTAGATTTCATCAAGGGATTAGAAGACGAAAAAGAGGGCGGTGCACGGTGTGTAAAATGCTTTGAATATCGACTCAGACGAACCGCAAAAGAGGCAAAAAAACGCGGTTTTGACTTTTTTGGAACGACTCTAACAGTTAGCCCACACAAGAATGCTATGATAATCAATCAGATTGGGGAAAAAATTGCAGAAGATGAGGGCATTGCATTTTTGGAGGGCAATTATAAAAAGCAAGACGGCTATAAAAAAAGTATAGAATTTTCAAAGAAATATAATTTGTATAGACAAAATTATTGTGGATGTAGGTTTTCAATTAGAAAAGAGGTTTAATGTTTAAATTTAAGTTCAGAAGAAAGAAAGAAACGAGAGAACAAAAGGAATATGTGGAGAAACAAGTAAAAAAAATGCCTAAACTTGTCTCTGCAATCTTTTTAATTTATGTCATTCTCTTCATCTGTTTTATGATTTGGTATTTTACATTTCGCAGTATATACACAATTTATGATGTGCAAGGACCTTCTATGAGTCCAACGATTAATGTTGGTGTTGCTAATAATGATGCGTATTCAAAAGAGGATTTTGTCTATGTTAATAAGACAAAGAAAGTTGAGCATGCGGATATAGTTGTAGTTAACGTTAATACAACAGGAGATTCTCGTAATGATAACTTAATAATTAAAAGGGCTATTGCTCTGGAAGGAGATAAAATAACAATTCGAATTGCAGAAGATGGTTATTATCATATTTTTATTCAGTATGCTGGGCAAGAGGAAGTTTTAGAACTTCAAGAAGATTATTTGAAGAGTTATGAGGAGTGGACTAGAACTAAGTCAACTTATGTAAAATCAAGCATATACTACGAAAATGAGTTTTATAACACATTTTTAGTTTCTGGAACAAATGTTACAGTGATAGATGGAGTTTATTATTATGAAGTGCCAGAAGATAATTATGTTTGTTTGGGTGATAATAGAGCTGTGAGTAAGGATTCAAGAAGCAGAGGGACTTTTTCCGAGACACAAATTCAAGGTGTAGCGGAAATAGTTGTTAAAGATGGTTGCAAATCTAGTGGATTGAGATTGTTTTTCAAGAAAATTGGTTCGATATGTAATTTTTATTGGAAAGAGATAGAAAAAAGTCTAATTAGATAAATATAAATCCAGCAATCCCTTTAAAAAATGAATAAAAAAGCTTAAATCGTTTTGATATTTGGGAAAAGTGTGCTAATATTGAGGTAAGTATAGAGATATACAAATAAAAAAAAGGGAGAAATATATTATGAATAAGGCGGAATTTATTAAAGTTATGGCTGACAAAGCTGGTTTTACACAAAAGGACGCAGGAATTGCTTTTGAAGCAATGGTTGCAACTATTGTTGAAACATTGAAAGCAGGGGATAAGATTGCTATTGCTGGATTTGGTTCATATGAATTAAAGAAGAAAGCAGCTGCAGTTAAAATCAATCCATTAACAAAGAAGAAAGTTAAAGTTGCTGCTAAGAATGTCCCAGCATTTAAATTCGGAAATAGCTTCAAACAAATTTTCAATGCTTAATTGGATATACTAAAGAAAGCGGGTTTTCCCGTTTTTTTTCTTGCATATATCAAATTTATTTGCTTTTTTTTTATTTTTAGGATAAACTAAAAAAGGAGGTTAGAAATGGAAAACAATGTTGTATCGACGAACATCCGATATCATTATGATATGTTGAGAGATAATACTGATAAGATTGTGGATAAGCTGAATAGCAATATGGGTTTTTATGCTTTTAGATATGTGAGAAATATCAAAACTATAGAAATTGTCTATGATACAGCTGAAAATCTTTTATCAAGTATTGGAATTATTTTATCTAAGCAATTCGTCGGCGATAGCATTGCGTTTTACGTTCGTAAAATCACTAGACTTCCAAATGAGATGAAAAGACCAAGCAAACGCATCAAAATAGCTGACTGTGGACAAAGCGAGACGCCTAAATCTTTTGCAGCACAAATTGCTCGAGCAATAAATAACACTTTCCCTAGTATTTTTACTATCGATTTGGCGGAGGTTGTTGAAAAAACAATGCCAAAAATTGAAATAGATATCAAAGGACAATATTATGATATATCTGGCGGAACAGGATTTAGAGCTTCTATGATATTTGAAAATGTTGTTTATAGAGATATGCTTACAAGAAAGAAAGTAAAGAGGAAAAGTGTAACTCTAACTCTTCCTATTGATGCGATGTATGAGAAAGATAGCGAAAATGTTCTAGGAGGAATTGATAAATACTGTAAAGAGTTAATTCCATATAAAGAGAGTAGAGTAGAAATAGCTGAGAGAGTTCTTTTTCCTAAACGAAGTGGAAAAACAAACATAAAAGATTTGATTAAGCAGGAAAAGGAAGCAAAAAAGAAAAATAAAGAAGAGTAATAAAATAAAGTGGGCCTTAAAGTTAGAATAATTTACAAGGTCCATTTTTTTAGAGTGAATAAAAATATAATGAAACGAGGAGATTTAAAATATTATTCTTTGTTTTTCATTTTTAGTTGTATTTTTAGAATATCCGCTCTTTTTATTTTGTATCGAGAGAAAATCAAAATTGATGCAGCAAGAGCTATACTGCATCCGCAGAATACAATCAGTCCCAATCCGCTTTGAACGGACATAGGTTGTAGTGCCTGTGTTGAGTCGAATCTTATAAAATCCAGCATAAGTCCCATAAGGAGAAGTGATAATGAGTTGGAAATGTTATAAGTGAAAGAGTAATATCCTAAATATGCACCCGACTTGTTTTCTCCTGTTTCAAATTGTTCTATAGAAATTACATCGGCATACATAGAAATGGGGAGGGAATACATAGCTCCCGTTCCAATCCCGCAGATTGCTATTGTGCAGCAAGTGATAGGATAAATTATTGATATATCGATATATGTGCGAAATAGAAAGGTAATTAGTGTTGCGCCCAGTCCCATTAAAACTACGCTAATTCCAGTAATTATGGAATATTTTTTATCAACTTTTTTAGCAATACGCAGCCATAGAGGTTGTGCGACGATAGATCCGCCGAACAGGCATAGAAGCTAGATAGATATTTG
>CAMEYT010000061.1 GCA_945947685.1 uncultured Bacillota bacterium
CCAATATTTCAAAGCAATCATTCTTCGAAATTAACCAATATGTAAGATACCCTCCACCTATTCCGAGCATTAAAAATATTACTGCTAGAAACAGCATTAAAGGGCTTGATTTTTTTATTTTTTTCTCAATAGTCTTTCTCCCTTTCTTTGATGTTTTAGACTCTGTCTGTGAAAGATTTATCGTAGCTTTTCTAGTAGTCTTTTTTGCTATTTTTCTTGTTGCCATTTCTTCTCCTTTGTATATGTCATATATTATCACTTTTCCTTAAGATTGCAAAATAAAATTAAATTAAATCTTTAGATATTCCTTTATTCTACAAATCTTTCAAGGATTAATATTAAAAGGATGTAAATTAATTTGACTTTAAAATTTAAATTTGCTATCATTTATTCGATAAAGGAGTTACCATGGTTAAGGATAAAAATAAAGTTAGACTTTGGTTCATCATTCCAATTCTTATTGGATTATCTTTATTAATCATTGGAATATTCTTTATACTTAGTGGAGTGTTTATCGAAACTCCAATTATGAACAGTGAAAATTGGTTTAATCTTGAAAACACAAAACTATCAAGAATTTATCTAGGTGTTTTTGTTGGTAGCGTCGGTCTACTTGTAATAGGATTAATGACTCCAACATATTTCTTTGTGGATTCTCGAAAAAATAAACAAAACAATAAAGAATATAATCTAAAAAACAAACAACTTAACTCTTTAGATATGGATGAGAAAAATTCATCTTCCAAAAACATTTTACAAGAAGATATTCTTATAAATAGTGAGGATATTACAACTAACAAAAACACCATGTCGAAAGATAAAATAGCTAAACAGAATAATACAAAAAAGATTAATAAATCTGAAAAAAATGAAAAAGTCGTTAAACAAAAAGAACAAATCTTCTATGATGACGACGATATTGAAATCTTAGACGATAAAGAAGAGGTTACAATCGAAAAAGAAAAACTGAACAAGAATGAAGGCTCAATTTATGATGACGACGATATTGAAATCTTGGATGATGAAGAAATCCCTCAAGATAAAAGAAAAGAAAATCTTGTTGATGACGATGATGATATAGAAATTTTGGATGAATAAAATATATAAAAAGATACTCCCGTTTTTGCTATGCAAGAACGGTTTTTTATCAATTATTTACAAATACGCTAATTGTAATTTTACTTTCAAATTTCTATCACAATAAAAATTCAATTTTCTCATAAAAATTTAATTTTTAAGAAGTATCTAAAATTTTTAGAAACAATATTTTATATCGTTATTAATATTCAAAAAGTTCAATTTTACATTAACATATTTATATAAATTTCCAAAATTAATATTTTGAGATTATATAGCTTGAAATACTACACCATTTAAAAAATTGAAGACATACATATTCGTCTCAATAAACAAAAAACGCAGCTATGCCACGTTTTTAATTATTTATTCTTCTATCTTTCTATATCGTATATTTCTGGTAAAACATGTAGTTTATTTATAAATTCAGATAATTGCTGCTTCCCATTAACCTCTATCCCAAAGGTATAAATAGCATCGCCTTCTTTATTTTTATCTGAATATATATAACTAATATTTATCTTATTCTCAACAAGTTTATTCGATATTGATGCAAGTGTCGATGGCGAATTTTTAGCGATGATTTTTATAACCGCAACATATGAGCTATCGCTCAATTTTTCTCCCCAATCAATTTCCATTAGTCTATCTTTTTCAAGAGCTTTTAAAACTGGACAATCAGATCGATGAATTGTTATACCCCTTCCTCGAGAAATATATCCTACAATCTTATCACCCGGAACAGGGTTACAACACTTTGCAAGTTTTGTCATAATTCCGTCTAATCCAGATATCTCAGCTGCTTTTGTTCGTCTATCTCCAGTAAATTCTTTGTTAATTTGAAGCTCTTGTTTTTTATTAGCCTTTTCATAAAGGGATATTAATTTATTTATAACTTTTTCACTGGCAAGACTTCCATGTCCAATAGCTGCGTAAACTTCCTCCATTGTTGAAAGACAACTCTTGTCGAGAAACTGATCCATCCAATCATCGTTCAATAAACTTGAAAGAGTATATCCTTTAGTCTTAGCTGCTTGATCGAGAATTAATTTTCCCTTTTTAATGTTTTCTTCCCTCATTTCTTTCTTAAAGAAAGCATTTATCTTCTCACGACTAGCATTCATTTTTACTATCTTTAACCAATCTTTTGAAGGTCCCTTAGATGTAGCAGATGTAATTATCTCGACTACATCAGCACTCTTTAATTCCGTATCAATAGGAACCATTTTACCATTTACTTTAGCACCAACACATTTATTTCCCACACCTGAGTGAATAGCATAAGCAAGATCAATCGGATTTGAGCCCGAGACTAATTCAACTACATTCATTTTTGGAGTAAATACAAATATTTTATTCGCATAAAAGCCGGATTTTATTATCTCCATAAACTCTTCCGCATTGTCCTCAACGCTCTTTTGTTCCGAATTTTTCTTTAATTCCAACATTTTTTGATTACTCTCATACCCAGAAGTTAATTTACTTCCCACTTCCTTGTATATCCAATGAGCAGCCATACCATATTCACAATAATTATGCATTTCTTCCGTTCTTATCTGGACTTCAAAAGGAATCTCTCCTTCATCTGTTGGATATAAAACAGTTATATGCAATGACCTATAAAAATTCTCCTTTGGATGTGCTATATAATCCTTGAATCTTCCTTCAACAGGCTTCCATTTATCCAAAATTGCTCCCAACATCGTGTAACAATCTTTAACTTCTTCAACTATTACTCTATGAGCAACGATATCGTAGATTCCATCCTTCCCCTTCTTTTGCTGCTTCTTAAAAATACTAAAATTACTCTTAATTCTGCTTTGAACTCTTATTTTTTCTACATTATGTTTTTTTGCGAGCTCTTTAATGGAATCACTGATATCTACAATTATCTTCTCTCTTTTTTTGTAATTTTCTTCCATAACACGTTGTGTTTCTTGATACTCGACTGGTAAGAGATACATAAAACAGAGATTTTCCAGTTCACGTTTGAGTTTACTCATTCCTAAGCGCTCCGCTATAGGAACATAAATATCCAAAGTTTCCTGTGCTATTTTTATCTGTTTAACGCGAAGTTTAACAGCTAAGTTTCGCATATTATCTAATCTATCTGCAAGCTTAACAAAAGCAACTCGTGCATCCTTACTTATACACAGAAACATCTTTCTCAGCGGCTCATTTTCATCAGGATTATTCAATCTAGCCTGTTTTATTAATTCGACTTTAGAACAACCAACTAAAATGTTTGCCACTTCTTGCCCAAACTGATTTATAATTTCTTTTTCAGTGCACTCCGTATCCTCAAGACAGTCATGTAATAATCCACAAACAACAGAAACGACATCAGCATTCATCCCTATTAATATTTTAGCTGTCTGATAAGGATGAACAATATACTCCTGTCCGTCCTCCCTTTTTTGTCCCTCGTGCTTTTGCTTCGCAAACTCAAATGCTTTCAAGATTAGTTGTGAATCTTCTCCGTATGTTGAATTAATCTTATCTAAAATTTCGTGCTCTATCTCCATCTAGTTACTCCTGCTTTCATTATTTATAAGTTTTCAATAAAATTAAAATATTTCCTTAAATTTCTCTACCACTTCCAATTAAGAATTTCTGGCATATCTTGACCATATTCTCTAATGTATTCACTATGTTTTTCAAGCATATGATTCATTTCATTTTCAATCTTTAATTTTGTTTCCTTCTCAACTTTTAGATATTTTAATGCAAGCAAAACTAAATTATATCTATCAATCTTATTTTGCACTCTCATATCAAATGAAGTAGTAATAGTTCCTTCTTCAAAATAGCCTCTTACGTGCATATTTTGATTTCTTCGATTATATGTCAACTGATGAATTAACTGACTATATCCGTGGAAATTGAAAATAATAGGCTTGTTTTTTGTAAATAGCTTATCATATTCTTCATCGGATAATCCGTGGATATGTCTATCCTTTGAAACAAGTTTCATCAAATCAACCACGTTTATAAATCTGATATTTATCTTTGGAAGATATTTCTTTAATAACTTAACACACGCAAGAGCCTCGATTGTTGGAGTATCTCCGCTGCAGGCAATGACTAT
>CAMEYT010000062.1 GCA_945947685.1 uncultured Bacillota bacterium
GGGTCAGTTTTACCACAGCCAAAGAAAACTATTGAAACTGCGCATATCATTGCAGTTAATACAAATAGCGAAATCTTTTTGAATATATTCATTTTTTCCTCCTCACATAAACTATCCTATGATAAATTGACTTTTTTTGATACTTAAATTGCTTTTAAGGTATTGACAAAGTAAGTTCTATCTGTTATAATCAATGCATAAAAGTCGAGGAGGACAATATGTCAATGCTTTTAGATAATGATATTTTAGTAAGATTAGGGCAAACTAATGTCGTAACAGGTTTAGTTTTACTAGTAGTGGGAATTATACTTGCTCTATGTTCATCTAAAATCACTAAGCTCGTTAGAAAAAAGGATAAAATTGAATCAAATGACAAAGTTTTCCTTACTTTGAAAGCTTTTGCTCTAGCATTAATTTTAGTTTCACTAATTGTGATGATTATTGAATAAAAAAACATATTAGCAAGTGTAAATCGCTTGCTTTTTTTTTAACATTTCTATATACTAAGAAAGGAATTTAAGGAGAATATAATGGAAAAAAATTACGAACCTCATAATTTTGAAAGTCAGATTTATCAAAATTGGTTGAATAAAAAATATTTTAGGGCTACAATTAATAAGAATAAAAAGCCTTTTACAATAATTATGCCACCTCCTAATGTAACTTCAAAATTACATATGGGACACGCTTTTCAACAAACGATTCAGGATATTATAATTAGAAGAAAAAGAATGCAAGGATATGAAGCTCTTTGGCTACCTGGCACTGACCATGCTGCTATTGCAACCGAATCAATGGTTTGTAAAAAGTTAGAAAAGCAGGGATTAACAAAAGAAATGCTTGGTAGAGAGGCTTTCTTAAAGGAAGTTAATGCTTGGTATGATGAATACAAAGGA
Source organism: uncultured Bacillota bacterium (assembly GCA_945947685.1). Lineage (GTDB taxonomy): Bacteria > Bacillota > Clostridia > Christensenellales > UBA1242 > Caccovivens. The sequence continues at coordinate 897 of CAMEYT010000062.1, forward strand.
ACAATTATTGATCAATTTAAAACGATGGGCTATTCTTGTGATTGGGATAGATTAGCTTTTACAATGGATGAACAGAATAACAAGGCAGGTCGTTGGGTTTTTGTTCATCTATACAAAAAAGGTTGGATATACAAGGGAAAGAGAATTGTTAATTGGTGCCCACATTGTAAGAGTTCGATTTCTGATGCTGAAGTTGAATTTAAGGAAGTTCCTTCTCACTTCTGGCACTTGAGATATCAGATTGAAGGAACAAACGATTATCTTGAACTTGCAACAACGCGTCCAGAAACATTGCTCGGGGATAGCGCGGTTGCTGTAAATCCTAACGATGAAAGATATAAGGATTTAGTTGGGAAAAACGTTATTCTTCCATTAGTTAATAGACCTATTCCAATTGTTGCAGATGATTATGTAGAAATGGATTTTGGAACAGGTGTTGTTAAGATTACTCCTGCACACGACCCTAATGATTTTGAAGTTGGATTGAGACATAACCTTGAAGTGATTAAAATTCTTAATGATGATGCAACACTCAATGATAAGTGCGGAAAATATGCTGGAATGACTAGAGAACAAGCTCGTGAAGAGATTGTTAAAGATTTGGAGAAAGCGGGAAATTTAGTAAAAATTGAGGATTATTCACATAATGTAGGCCACTGTGAAAGATGTAAGACAATTATTGAACCATTAATTTCTAGCCAATGGTTCGTTAAAATGTCTGAAATCAAAAAGCCAGCAATCAAGGTTGTAGAGGAGGATAAAGTTCATTTTGTTGATGAACAATATAAAAAGACATATCTTCATTGGATGTATAATTTGAATGATTGGTGTATCTCTCGTCAATTATGGAATGGACACAGAATCCCTATTTTTACTTGTCAAGACTGTGGGGAAGTAATATGTGAAATGGAAGATCCAACTATTTGTCCAAAATGTGGAAGTAAACACTTAGCACAGGAACAAGATACACTTGATACATGGTTTAGCTCAGCATTATGGCCATTGTCAACTTTAGGATTCCCTGATAAGAAGGAAGACTTAGCATATTTCTATCCAACAGATGTATTAGTTACAGCAAGAGAAATTATCAATCTCTGGGTTGCTAGAATGATTTTTAGCGGATTGGAATATTATGGAGACATCCCATTTAGAGATGTTGTAATCAACGGTATTGTAAAGGATGCTCAAGGGAAGAAAATGAGTAAGACCCTTGGGAATGGAACAGACCCAAGAGATGTAATCAAAAATTATGGTGTTGATATTTTGAGATACTCACTGTTTAATGGGATTTCAATTAATATGGACTCTAAATTCTCAGAAAAGAAGGTTGAGTTAAGTAGAAATTTCTTAAATAAAGTTTGGAATGCTAGTAAATATGTTTTAATGCAACTCGAGGGCAAAGAAGTAAAAACAATTGATAAAGTAAAATTAAATCTCGCGGATAAGTGGATTATTTCCCAAGTAAACGATTTAATTGAGAGCGTTGATAGAAAATTTGATAAATATGACATTGGCATGGCAGAATCTGAATTAGGAGATTTCTTCTGGTCAAAATTCTGTGATTGGTATATTGAATTAAGCAAGACAGATATGTCGGGAGAAAATTCCGAAGCCACAATAGCAACTTTAAATTACGTTCTTACAAGTTTATTAAAATTATTGCACCCATTTATTCCATTTATTACAGAAAAAATCTATCTTGAGCTTCCAATGCATGAGGAAAGTATAGTAATTTCAAAATGGCCTGAAAAAGTGAGAAATTTTGAAGTAGAAGAAAAAGAAATGGAAGAGATTATGGAAATAATTAATGCTATTAGAAATGCTAGGAATGAAAAGAATGTTCCTGATAATAAAAAGATTTCTATTGAAATTCTTCCGCTTAATAACAATAAACTATTTGAAATTTCAGCAAACTATATCAAGAAACTTTGTATAGCAAGTGATGTTAAGATTATTGAAAAAGAAGAGAGTTCAACAAATGCAATCTCATTAATTTTTAATGATTGTAAGGTTTTCTTGCCTTTGGAAAGTTTAGTGGATTCAAAAGAAGAAAAAGGAAGAATTGAAAAGGAGATTGAAAAGACAAAATTTGAGATTAATCGTTCACAAAAAATGTTAGGTAATCCTGGATTTGTTGCAAAAGCTCCAAAGAATTTAATTGATGCAGAAAATGAAAAACTCAAGAGAAATACAGAGTTATTAGCGAAACTCGAAAAAGAATTAGCTTCTTTTTAGGGAGGAATTATGAAAGGTTTTAAGGAAATGTCAAAGGGTAATAAAATATTCAGAATATTTAATATTTCTCTTTGTCTAGTAATGTCAGTCTTATGTATTGTTTTGTCTTTTTATTATGGATTAGTTTATAATTGGAATAATAGATTAGGTTCAGCGATAGGAATGGCAGTTGCTTCCTTAATTCCTTTTTTATTTGAAATAATAACCAGAAGAAGATTATCAAATCCTATATTTTTAATTGTAAATTTATATATACTTTTTGCAGGAGTTATTGGTTCAGCATTAAATGTATATTATCTTGTCTCTTGGTATGATGTATTGATACATTGTATAATGGGTTATATGGTTGCAATGCTTGGTCTATTTATCCTCTGTAAATCGAAAGATCAAAGTAAAATGAGAGTGATTACAGTAGCTCTTTTCTGTCTATTCTTTTCGCTTGGAGTTGAACTTTTGTGGGAAATTTTTGAGCGAATATTAGATGTATTCTTCAATCAAACAGCTCAAGGACCAAAAGTTGATGGAACAAATGCACCTCTTGTTATAGATACAATACAAGATTTAATTTGTAATTTTTCTGGAGCTTTCTTATTTTTCATTCATTATATAGTTGATAGATATTCAAAAATTAATTTAGGAATGAAATATATTATTAATGAATTTAATAAAACGACAGATATTTTTATTGGGAAAAATAAATCAAAAATAAATGAAGAAAAAATAGAAGGAATAAATCCTATAGATTCGAAAAATACTGATAAAAAAATAGATGATTAAATAATAATTAATAAAAAAATAGATGGAAATAAATCTATCTATTTTTTTGATTTTATTCATGTCTTAATGACTCTACAGGGTCAAGTTTTGCTGCTTTAGATGACGGATATAATCCTGAAATCATACTAATAATAATTGCAACTCCAAAACTTATTAATAAATAATACCAATGTAAAGTAATAGGAGCTAAACCAAGAGCTGAAATTAAGATTAATTTTATAATTAATATAAATAAGATTG
>CAMEYT010000063.1 GCA_945947685.1 uncultured Bacillota bacterium
ACCTCAAAAAAATATCTTATAATTTTCATATACTACTCTAAAATATAAATTCCTCTTTATTTTTTAAAAAAATTAAAAAAGATTTGAAAAAAGAGAATATTTAGCTATTTTCTATTAATAAAAAAGCAAAATCTTGGCTTTAACCGAGATTTCACTTTGTTTTTGAGTTTAAAATTATTTCTTTAAATATATATTTTTTTAGTTATTGATTAAAATTTTTCTAGAAATTAACTTCGATAAGGCCAAGTTTATTATCTTTTCTTCTATACAAAACATTAACTTTTCCTGTTTCAGCGTTCAAGAAGATATAGAAATCGTGATCTAATCTCTCAAGAGCTTCCCTTGCATCATCTGCAAGCATTGGATCAAGGTCAAATGACTTCTTCTTGAAGATTTCCGCCAAAGGAGCCGGCTTCTTTTCGATAAATTCAAACGGAAGAATTGGTGATTTTACTTTCTTATCGTTTAATTTTTCATTTCTTCTAACAATTTGTCTTTCGATTTTTGGAAGAGCAAGATCAATATTTGCATACATATTATCGCTTTCAACTTCGCTTCTATAAATAACACCTTTATTCATAATAGTGATTTCAAGTTTCTCTCTCTTTCCTTGTTTTGATGCTACAACTCTGGCGATAGCATCTTTCCCAAAGTATTTATCCAATTTAGATATTTTATCCTTAACTAAATCATTAAACTTTTTACTAGCCTTATATTTTCTTTCAATTATTTCAATTTTCATAATCTTTCCTCCTTGGTTTTAGTATAGCATCTTATTTTTAAATTTCAAAATGATTTTACTCTTCTTCTGATGTAAAACTTAAATCTTTTTCATCGGAATCGATAATTATCACGCCTTTTTTAGACAATTCACCCAATAAAATTTTTTCTGCAATTCTATCTTCAACCTGCTGTTCAATATATCTCTTAAGAGGTCTTGCGCCAAATCCTTCAACCTTGCCTTTTTCAACTATAAATGCAAGTGCTGTTTCTGTAATTTTTAGTGATAACCCTTTATCTTTCAATCTTTTATTAATATTTGAAATCAAAATCTTAGCAATCTTAATCATATCATCATTTGTCAAAGGATTGAAGATACAGATTGAATCAATTCTGTTAATAAATTCAGGCTTAAATTTCTGCTTTAATGCATCCATATAAATCTGTTTATCGTCAACTTTATCACCTTGCCCGAACCCTAATTTTCTATTAGATGAAACTTCACTAGCTCCTAAGTTACTTGTCATAATTATAATAGTATTCTTGAAACTTACAGTTCTACCCTGTCCATCAGTCAAACGACCATCATCAAGAATTTGTAATAATGCGTTGAAGATGTCTGGATGAGCTTTTTCAATTTCATCAAAAAGCACTACAGAATATGGTTTTCTTCTAACTTGTTCAGTTAATTGTCCTCCTTCTTCAAAGCCGACATATCCAGGAGGAGAACCTATCAATTTAGACACAGAGTGGCTTTCCATATATTCACTCATATCAATTCTAATTATATTATTCTCATTGTCAAACATAGCTTCTGCAATAGCTTTAGAAAGCTCTGTTTTTCCAACACCAGTTTCACCCATAAATAAAAATGAACCAATAGGACGTTTACTATCTTGTAATCCAACTCTCGACCTTCTAATTGCTCTTGCAACAGCAGTTACAGCTTCATCTTGCCCGATTACCCTCTTATGCAAAATTTCCTCTAAATGGATTAATTTTTCCTTCTCTCCTTCAGTTATTCGCGTAACAGGAATACCTGTCCATTTTGAAACAACTGCAGCTATTTCATCAGCTCCAATAGTTCTTGAATTTGCCTTTTTATTAATTCCGAGCTTTTCGTTCTTACTTTTTAATTCTTCTTCTAATTTAATAATTTCAGATTGAAGTTTCGCTGCCTTTTCATAATTTCTCTGTATAGAAGCTTCATCTCTATTAGAGGATAATTGTCTGATTTGATCTTCAATTACCCTTATTTCGTGAGGTTTAAGTGTAAAATTTACCTTTGCTTTGCTACTTGCTTCATCGATAAGGTCAATCGCTTTATCAGGTAAACTTCTATCCATAATATATCTATCAGAAAGAACAGCGGCAGCTTCAATAGCTTCATTTGATATTGTTATCTTATGGAATGCTTCATATGAATCTCTTAATCCCTTTAAGATTTGGATAGTTTGTTCAACTGTTGGAGGATTTACAACTATAGGCTGAAATCTTCTCTCCAAAGCCTTATCTTTTTCGATGAATTTCTTATATTCATCTGTAGTTGTTGCTCCTATAGTCTGCATCTCTCCTCTAGCTAAATATGGTTTTAACATATCTGCGGGGCTTGTTTCTCCTTTTTCAGATGCAGCTTGCGCTAATGTATGCAATTCATCAATAAATACAATGATATTCTTACTTTGAGTAATTAATTCTATCGCATTTTTGAGCTTTTCCTCCATCGCCCCACGATATTTTGTTCCAGCCATTAATCCGCCTATTTCTAAAGAAAAAATAACTTTATCCTTCAAAATTTCTGGCACATCACCTGCTACTATTGCTTGAGCTAATCCCTCAACAACAGCTGTTTTACCAACTCCCGCTTCACCAATTAGCACGGGATTATTTTTTGTTTTTCTGCAGAGTATTTCTATAACTCTCTGTATTTCTTCTTCCCTTCCAATTACTGGATCTAATTTATGCTCTTTTGCTTTTAAAGTAATATCCGAACCCATTTCCAGCAATGCATCTGGAAGTTCACTCTTCAACGCAGAAGATTTCTTATCTTCTTTCTCTACATCCTTTTCATTAATTTGTAAACTTGCATAAACCTTATTCCTAAGTTCATTCAAATTAACACCATAATGATTTTCAAGTAATTTCAAAGCTACTGCGCCCTCACTAGATAGCAAAGCTAAAAGTAGATGTTCTGTTCCTATAAATGTATGTCCCATTTGCAGAGCAATTTGCTGTGATACTCTAAATATATCCTTAACTCTTGGAGATAACTCTACTCCACCAAAAATTGTTTGTCCAATTGAGTTTTCCTCGAATAATTCAAACAAATTTTCTTCAGAAACACCATATTGTGATAGCAATGTTGAGGCTATACTTTCTTTGACGGTTGTTAATCCATAAAGAATATGTTCCGTTCCAACAACATCACTTCCAAATCTCAATGCTATTTTTGAGGCATTTTTTATTACTTTTTCTATATTATCAGAAAAAGTCCCTTGCATATTATAACTCATAATTCACCTCCTAAAAACACTAAGTTTTTAACTCTTTTTGATATATACTCTGCCCTTACAACATTTTCCTTTTTTTCTTTTGAAAATTTTATAATTTCTTTTAGATTCGACCCTCCGCCATGATAATAAAGCTTCATAAACATCTCATTATCCTTAATTTTTACCATATCATAGACGCTTCCAAGTTTCAATAAAGATAAAAGCTTTATCATCTCTGTTTCGGTTATTGAATAACAATTTGTAAGAATTCCATACGCCCGTTGAACTTCATCACGCATTTCAATATAATTGTTATCAAATAGTTCACCTCTTAAACTTTCTTCTTGCCTATATACTTCAAGAAAAAAATCTGAAACTTTATCTATTATTTCCTCTTCAGTCAATCCTAATGACCCTTGATTTGATATTTGATAAAAACTTCCTATTGCCTCCGTTCCTTCTCCATACATTCCTCTAAATGTTAGTCCATATTTTCTTGCACTCTTGATTAAGTCATCAATTTTTCCTTTTCTTTCAAGCGCTGGAATAAACACCATTATGGAGGCTCTCATTCCTGGGCCTAGATTTGCTGGGCTAGATGTTAGAAATCCGTATTCCTCATCATAAGCTATATTGAAATGAGAAAGAATCTCCTCATCTATAGGGAGTAATCTCTCATATGCCCCCATTAAGTCGAACCCCTGTGAAATACTCTGTTCTCTGATATGATCTTCTTCTCCTACCATTATGATAATATTTTCATCCTCATTTGTTATTACAGAAGATATATCTCTATTTTCTATTAATTCTTTACTTATTATATGTCTTTCCAGTAAAGCTGTGCATCTAGATATTGGCATATTAGCTAAAGAATAATATGTAAAGCCCCCCATATGTTCAAA
>CAMEYT010000064.1 GCA_945947685.1 uncultured Bacillota bacterium
CATCACTATCCCCTGACAAATGTCCGACATCAGTGATGTTCATAACACGCTTAACACTATATCCAATAAAATTTAATGTTCTCTCTAATAAATCTTCCATAATATAAGTGCGAAGATTTCCTATATGTGCAAAGTGATATACTGTCGGCCCGCAAGTATACATTGTTACCATTTTCTTATCTTGGGGCACAAAATCCTCTTTCCTCTTTGTGAGGCTGTTATATATTTTTAACATAATAATCTCCTAGTCTATACAATTTTGTTGAGATACTTTAATATTATGTCTAATGCCTCGTCAACGTTAGTGTCTGTTGCTCCAAGGCGGTCATTCAAATCATTTAAGTATCTATCAAGCTCTTCTTTTCCCTTTTCTGTCAATGATAAAGTGCGACATCGTTTGTCGATTTCTGCTTGATGAATAACAATACTTCCCTCTTTTTCTAGCTGTGCTGTTAAAAGAGCAAAATTAGATTTTTTTATGCCTAATTTTTCAATAATCATACTAACGGACAAATTCTCATACTGCGAAACAAAATACAGAACCTTAAACCTTAATAGTCCTCCTTCCGTATTTTTCTTTGATATATTTTCGCATAGTGATTCAATTTCTATAATTTTTTGTGCTGTTTTCATAACTATTTTAGATTATATCCTTTTTTTTCCAGTTATGCAAGCATTTTTACTTGTTTTTTTATTTATTTTGAGATAAAATTAAACTATGAAAATTGAGGGGACACTTGAAGATATAATTTTCAGAAACGAGGAAAATGGCTATACAGTAGGAATTCTTGATTTTAAAGGTACTATGGTAACAATAGTTGGCAAGCTAATCTCAGCAAATGAGGGAGAAAATCTTTCTCTTGAAGGCGAATTTGTCAAAAACAAGAAATATGGCTATCAATTCTCTTTCACTTCTTATGAAACTATTATGCCCAAAACTCTCGCAGGGATCGAGAAGTATCTTTCGTCGGGTCTGATTCGTGGAGTTGGTCCTGTTACCGCACATAATATCGTTTCTTATTTCAAATATAATACTTTTGATATAATAGAAATGGCTCCAGAACGACTATCCGAAATCAAAGGAATCAGCAAAGATAAAGCTATGGAAATAGGCTTGAAATTTAAAGAACTAAAGAGTTTACAAAATACAGTTATGTTCTTACAAGGTTATAATATTTCAACGAATATGGCTTTAAAAATCTTTGAAATTTATTCAGATAAAACTGTTGAAATCGTTAAAAACAATCCTTATCGTCTTGTCGAGGACATAGATGGGATTGGCTTTTTAACGGCAGATAAAATTGCTAAAAGCATCGGAATCCCTAGTGAATCTGAATTTAGAGTTAGAGCGGGTTTAATTCACTCACTAAACAACTCAACTGAAAAAAGTGGAAATACTTATCTCCCAAAAAAAATGTTGATTTCACAGGCCGCGGAAGTTTTAGAATTAAATGAAGATGACTATATTGAACTATTTGAATCTGCTATTGAGAGCTTAGTAAATGACAAAACTTGTATGGTTATGTGGCACAAGGAAACAGAGATTATTCTGCTTACAAAATATTATAGATATGAAAGCGGTATTGCTCAGAAGATTGCCCTTTTAAATGGAGCTATTAACAAGCAACAACTGGATGTTTCAAAAGATATAAAATTCTTTGAGGAGCGCAATCATCTGTCTTTCCATGAAGAGCAAAAGAATGCCATACAAAATTCTATAAATTCAGGAATATCAATCATAACTGGTGGCCCTGGAACGGGTAAAACAACGATTGTAAAATGTATAATTGAAATATTAAAGCAAAATGGACAAGAAATTATGTTACTTGCCCCTACGGGAAGAGCATCAAAGCGTTTATCCGACGCAACTGGTGAAGACGCAAAAACTATTCATCGTGCGCTGGATGTTAATCCTTTTGCATCTGGAGGAAGTAGATTTGTCCATAACGAAAATAATCCACTCAAGACAAACTGCGTTATAATTGACGAAGTTTCAATGGTTGATGTTATGCTTATGTTTTCCCTTCTAAAAGCACTGCCAAGGGACTGTAAACTAATTCTAGTGGGAGACAAAGATCAATTACCTAGTGTAGGAGCAGGTAATGTTCTCGGGGATTTACTTGATAGTAAGGTTATTTCTACCACTATGCTAACGAAGATATTCCGTCAAGCTGATAACAGTTTAATTATTTCTAATGCACACTTAATCAATCAAGGTGTTATGCCTGTTATAGACAACAGCTCATCTGATTTCTTCTTTGAGGAAAAATTTGATTTGGGAGAGATAAAGAACTCAGTTGTTGACCTTGTTACACGTCGTCTACCTAATTTTACCAATCTTGAAAGCAATCAAATTCAAGTTTTGGCTCCTATGAAAGCAGGCGTATGTGGAATAGATAACTTAAATAGAACCCTACAAGAAATTATTAATCCACCCGCACCTAGTAAATTTGAAATTTCAGTAGGACTGAACACACTGCGTGTCGGCGACAAAGTTATGCAAACTGCAAACAACTACAACCTTGTTTGGAAACGACAAATTAATTTTCTAGAAGAGGAAGGCGAAGGAGTTTTCAACGGAGATATTGGATACATTGAAATGATAGATTATCAGACAAACGAAACAGTTGTAATGTTTGATGACGGACGAAGATGTATTTATCCTCGAACAGAGATCGGAGATTTATCACTTGCCTATGCGATTACTATTCACAAGAGCCAGGGTTCAGAATTTGATGTGGTCGTTATTCCTGTAATTGCTGGTGCAAGCATAATTTTAACGCGTAACTTGATTTATACTGCTGTAACGCGTGCTAAGAAAATGGTCGTTTTAGTTGGCGAAAAGAAGAACTTGAAGCGAATGGTGTCAAATGCATATACTGTAAAGCGTTTCACTTTGCTCAAGGATTTACTAATTGAAAGTGTAGAAAAAGTATCCAAACTTTTCGATTAGCCGCCATTATAGCTTATTGTCAATAGTCTTTAATCAGCGAGATACTATTATAATTCAAAAATCATCAATAAATAGTATGGCATAATGATGCCGTTGCAAATTAAAAACAACAAATATAATATTTTTATTGATAAATAAAGAGAGAATAAGATGAAATTATTTAAGAAAATTTTAAATTTACTTTTCCCTAGAAAAATTAAATGTATTTTTTGCGGCAGAGATATTACAAATTTTGATGAAAAGCCTTACTGCTCTGATTGTGAAAAGGAAGGCTTTTTCAACAACAGCGAATTTCGTTGTAAATGCTGTGATACTCCCCTCCCAGTAAATGAGGGTTATTGTTATCACTGTAAAACAAGCCATAAGGACTTCAATAAAGCGACCGCTCCTTTTATCTATACCGGAAATATTAAAAAAATTGTAATCAACTTTAAATCCAATAACGCTAAATATCTAGCAGAACCTATGGGGAAACTTATGGCAGAGAGACTCAAACACGAAGACTTTAATTTTGATATAATTCTTCCCGTCCCTCTCTCTTCAAAATCGCTTAAGAAGAGAGACTATAATCAGTCCGAGTTATTGGCTAATGAAATATCTAAAATTTTTGATAAGCCACTCAGAACTGATATATTATGTAAAATTAAAGAGACTCATCATCAAAAAGAACTCGGCTTCAGTGATAGGCAAAACAATTTACGTGATGCTTTCAATATTAATTCTCCTAAAGATATCAAGGGTAAGAAAATCCTGCTCGTCGACGATATAATGACAACTGGTGCGACAGCTAATCAATGCACAAAAATATTAAAGAAATATTGCGATGAAGTATATGTGGTTACTTTTGCAAGAAGAGATATCAACAATAGAGAAAAACAACTTTTTTCACTAAAGAATTTACTTAAATCTACGAAGAAGAAAAAGCAGGAACTGCATTGACAATTTTCAGTCTGAAAATTGTCAGCGGTATTAAACCGCTCTTTGCCTATTGGCAAAGCAATGCAGTTCCCTTTTTTCTCGTCCTATTTTCTTCATTATTTTTCTATATTTCACTCATAAACCAATTATTCAAC
>CAMEYT010000065.1 GCA_945947685.1 uncultured Bacillota bacterium
ACTTAGACTAACGCATCTTTTTTTATTGTTGTTTTTGATTTTATGCTAGCAAATATTCTAAAATTCTTGGCAAAGCTTTTTCAAGCTCTCTCTTATATGTTCTCAAACGTTCTGGAGTATATACAATAATTTCATTTTTTGCTTCAACTAAACCTTTAGCAGTTATCTGCATCTGATCAACTAAGCCCTCGCATAAGAGATTACCTATCACATATAGATAATTTTCTTCGGTAATGCCATTTTTTGACATAATTTTTTGATAATTATCTTGAGTGATTAACTCTTGAAAGGCATAGTTAAGAAAGAATTGTAGCTTTTCTATAGCAAACTCATTCCCGTTAGCTGCAGCCAGTATTTCCCATTTCATATATAGGTCATAATTTTCTGGAAGGAATCCATTGACTCCGTTTTTATAGTAGTAAGACATAATATCTTGAGCTATTGGATTCCCAGCCATTGCAAGTGCACCGACATCAGCCCAAGATTCTTCAAATCTGTCTCTTCTTGTTTCTAACATTTGATTGAGCACTTTTCTTAACTCAACAAATCCAGCGTAGGCATCTTCTTTATATATAAAATCCTTATAGTCCATTTTCTTCACCTCTTATTATATAATTTTAGCATAAAAAAACATATTCTAAAAGCAATTTGAACTATTTTCTGGAATAATTAAAAAGAGAGATTCCCGATATTAGCAAAAGTTCCGTGAATTGTATAGTTTTCTATTATCAATAATAACCTATCATTTGCAAGCTTTGACAGTTTTTCGAATTGTTCACTTTTTTGTGCTAACTCATTGAGTTTTAAGAGCAATTTTGCCTCAAGAGATATTGTATTAAGGAAACATTTCGTTTTATTTACTCTAATCTGAAATCCTCTATTTTTAGAATAATTAAACATATCTCGTAACTCTTCAATTTGATTATTAGTTAAATCTAAAAATTTATTACTATCTAAAAATGTTCCTAGTTGCCTATAACTTGCTCGCAACTTGAATAGAGTTTCAAAAACTTCGTCAATTAAAAAAGTTAAATTTTCATCCTGCAAACGAACAAAAACGAATCCCTGATGTTGTAATGTTGAAGCATATGCCCGAGCCATTTTCTCATAATTCTCCTGCGTTGGAAATTGTTCATCATTGTATTCCATTGGCACCTCTATTTCATTTATGCACTATTCAATAAAAATGCCACCCACATCCTCTTGCCTACTATTTATAATATTCATTTAATCTTATTGATTTTTTCGTTTTAATCCAACTACGACTGTCAAGGTTCACCTCTTACTGTAAATCTAATTTAGTATTGTGAATAAAATGTTATCGCAGTTAAATTCCATATAATAAAGATTTAAATTAAACTTTTATAACATAAAAAAAAACAGTTTTTTAGTCTAACCAGACAAAAAAGCGAGCCAGTCTCAGTATTCACTCACTGGAAACGTTCTACAAAAACGTATATGTTGCAAGTGAATGCTAGAAACAAAGCTCTGCAAAACTTTTTTGATAGATTATAATAAAGGGGATAACAGCCGATAAAATGCTTGCACCAATCTATTAAAAAATGTATATCTCTTAAAATATTGTTCGTCAGCTGGAGTCGAATTTTTCATATCTTCTTCAAATTGTCGAGAATATTCTCTATTTAATTTACGAGAATACATATATACATCATCCTCAAAATTTAAGTGGAAGGAGCGATTGTCAATGTTACAAGTTCCAATCACAAGTTTATCCGAATCTACAATCAATGTTTTACTATGCAAAAATCCATTATATAAATAAACTTTCACACCCAATTTCATCATTTCCTCCGCATAAGAAATCGTTGGAAGATAGACAACTTTTTTATCAGGTTTCTTTGGTAACATTAAACGAACATCCAAGCCCGAATCCAAGGCTATTTTTATTGCCTCATAAATCGAGTCGTCGGGAACAAAATAAGGAGTTTGAATATACACCCTTTCTTTTGCACATGTGAGGAGTTTGATAAACGCTTGTTTCAAATCAGGGGATCTTGATGCTGGCCCTGATGTTAAGACTTGAACAGTTGTTTCTCCTCTCTTTTTAGGTGTTGGAAAATATCCCTCTTTTATATAATCTTTTGTAGATTGATGATCATTTGACGCATAACACCAATCATTTAAAAATATATTTTGAAGAGGAAAAACCCCACTACCCTCTATACGAATGTGAGTATCCCTCCATGGCGAAAGATTTTTTTTCAAACCCATATGATCATCACGAATATTTATTCCTCCTGTATAGGCAATTTTTCCGTCAATTACAACAATTTTTCTGTGATTGCGGTAGTTAAGTTTTAGGTTTATCCAACGTATATGCATAAATGGAGGAAAAAACTCCGCAACTTCTCCACCAACCTTACGCAACCTGTTGAAAAATCGTCTTCCTGTCTTTTTACATCCAACCGAATCATAGAGGAATTTGATTTTTACTCCTTCTTTTGCCTTTTTCAGAAGAATATCCATAATCTCTCGTCCAATTTTATCGTCAGCAAAAATATAGTATTCCATATTGATACTCTCTTTTGCATTGAGTAAATCTTCTTTCAAAGCAGCGATTTTTTCTAAACCATAATTATATATTTTTACATTGTTGTTTAAACAAATATAGGCTCCTTTGCTGAAGCAAAACTTTGCAAATTGTGGGTCAGATATTAATTCGGGTGAATTCTTTAAATCTGCAAGAGTTCCCCTCCAATCAAATTTTTTCAACAAGTCAAGATTAGAAAGCTTTTTTCGTCTAATCATGCGCCTTGTTCTTAAACTCAGTCCACTTCCTAATAGGATATAGAAGATGAACCCAATTGCAGGTAGGAAGGTCAGAATCGTCATCCATGCAATAATCGATTGTGGCTGTTTCTTTTCAAGAAAAATCATAAAGAATAGCAAAACAAGATTTAAAACTTCCATACATCCGATTACTATTGCTATGATTTCAATCGCTAACATAACCCCCTCCTTTTTTGTAGTTTAAATATTGATTAATTTTTATGCAAAGTTACATTATAACACAGTTGAATTACTTCGTAAAAACGCTCTTACGAGCAAGACTTTTACTTGTATTTTAACACAGAAGTTTAACACAGAATGCCACTTTTCGTGGCATTCTTGAGTTGTTAAACTATAGGTAGTCCTAAAACTTTCTAAAATTGATTATTTCTCTTAGCTAACCGCAGACACAAACAGACGCAACTTGCCGAGTTCGTAGTCAGTGTTGTTTGCGACACTGAATAGCCCGTCAATTCCGGAAGCTCTAACTTTGATAACCAAGAGGATATACTCAACTCCGCCAAGTGGATAGCCCGCTCTTGTAGTTACAGAACCATCATCTGGATTAATCGTAGCTGTTCCTGCTTGTCCTGGATTACCAATCATAATGTTAAGATAATTTGAATTAATACTTGGAATATCGCTTCCGTTTTCAGGAGCATTCGTCGCCCTTTTACCTTCTACAACTTTTATATTCTGTGCCCAACCAGCAAGCGGAACGGTTGCGCTGTCGTTATTAAATACAATCACATACTTGAGTTTATCCGCACTAACATTGTCTATTGTTGTTTCTCCATATGTAACATTGTTTTTGTTCCATCTGTTATTGCTTCTGCCGTAATTGATTTATTTCCAGAAACGTTGATAGATTCAGATTGATCATCTCCGTATGATACCCCATCGGTTGCACGATAATAATATGGTGTTACAATCCAATTCTTAACCACTCTATATGAGTATGAACTCTCCATATCTACAGTTACGATATATGATTTTTCTACTTCTGGCATCTTTGTTTGTGAGAATTGATCTGATGTAGGAATATTAATCTTATCGTGTGTTTGTGTTGCAACTGTCGTCTCAACTTGCACTGAACAGCTTAAGTATGATTCAGGAACGCCAGTGATTGTAATGTTGTTGTTATCCTTTATGTTATAAGTTTTATTCTGAATATCATATCCTTCAATCGTAACTGGTGAACCTTTTACTATTGGTGT
>CAMEYT010000066.1 GCA_945947685.1 uncultured Bacillota bacterium
GTCTCTCTTTCGAATACAGCGGTAATTGTTGTATCACCAGTTATTGTTTGATTGTTATAATCTTCGCCATTGATTTGCCACTTAACAAAGCTATATAAATATTGGCCATCACTTGATGATGGTGTTGCCGTAATTGTTGTTCCATTAATTGTAATTGTATTTTCATCAATTGATATTTCAGAACCATATGGAACAGCAGTATTATCAAAACCATTTGTTTCAATATGTCCATATTCATCATTGTTAGCTTCTATGCTTACATTAGACTTTTTGATAGCCCAATTAGCAGTAAAATTAATATTCCCTGTTAATCCTGGAAGCAAATCTACTTGCAAAGATGGTTCTGTTACATCTAGATAAGTCCATCCTAAAAAGTTATAGCCAACTCTTGTTGGATTGTTTAGACGAATATTTGTTTCAATATTATAAGTATTTGGATTTCCACTAACTTCTCCACCAGCTAAATCATATGAGATTGTATAATTGATTGGTTCCCATTTTGCATAAAGAGTAAAGTTTTTCTCAGGAGTTTCGTTAAAGTTAAATTCCTCTCCTATGAAGCTCTGATTATCATACCAGCCTGCAAAATTATATCCATTTCTAATAGGATCAGTTGGTCTTTTTATTGCTTCGTCTCCTTTATAGGTTATATAGGAGATAGAAGACCCGTCATTTGCGTCAAAGCCGACTTTATATTCTTGTTTACCACACGCAGTAAAAATAAACACAGCAGGCACAAGTATAGTAAATGCAAAAACCGACGTTGTTATTATTTTTCTTTTATTTGATTTCATTTTTTTCTCCTTTTTTTACTTTTATTCTAATTTATTTTATATAATTAATAAATTTCTAATCAAAATAAATAGAATAGAAATCAAGTTTTTTGATTAATTTAATCTATCATATTTTTCTAATAAAGTCAATAAATTATGTATGATAACTGCAACTTTTTAATTTTTATTTTTCTTATTTTATTTATTTTAAAGATTGTTAATCATATGAATACTCCATTAAAAAGATAAACCAGAGTTTCTCTTTTCACAAAAATTGACTTAGTTTTAATATCATAACTAAATTTTTGTGAGAAAAGGAAAATATGAATTGAAGAGAGTTGTTAACTTAACTTATCCACATTTCCACATATAGATATTTATGCAACACAGCTTATTTTTATGCAAAAATTATATAAAACAGCTTAAATTTGACAAGTTATCCACATTTCCACATTTAAACCCTAATCTTAAAAATTAGAACAAAAAAGAATACAATCTATTATAGGAAGGTATTCTTTTTTATTCATAATTCGTTGCAAAAAATGAGTTAATTTTTTCATAAAATATTTTTTACTGAAAGAGTTGAAAGTATTTTAGCAAGAGGTATATATATTTAAGTTTCTTTAGATGTAAAGGATTACAAAGTTTATTTATTTTACAAAGTTTGAAAGATTGTTTGTATGTAAAAGAGTTAGTTTATGTAATGCTCTTGTGCTTGCTATATAAAGCAGATTTCTATCGAGTAAATCTTTATAGTTTTTATCGTCTGCATTTGGAATAATCACATAGTCGAATTCAATTCCCTTTGAAGTAGTTGGAGTTGTGATTATAAATCTAAAATCAAAGTTTGAATCACTGTCTTGAATTTTATGTATATCAATATCCTTTGATAATTCCTTATATAGTTCGTTTACCTCTGAACTTGACTTACATATGACAGCTATGTGCTTATACTTGTATGCATTTTCAAACATTAAGGTCTTAATTGCCTTAACTTGATTTTCAGTTTTTATTATATCTGGTTTCTCTCCCGAACGAGACATATTTTGAACACCTTTTAACCCGATGATTCTTTGACAAAACTCAGATATTTCTTTGGTAGAACGATAGGTCTTGTTTAGTGTAATGAGTTCCGAATTGGTGTATTCTGCAAGCATTTGAAGATAAGTAGGTGTAAGATTTTTCTCAATACACTGATTTATATCTCCTAGTAACAATTTTGGACAATCCCAAAGCTTGTTTATTAGATAAAAATGTGCGGGAGTAAAGTCTTGAACCTCATCTATTATTAAATATTTTGTTGGAATGTTTACTTTTAATCCAAATAGATATTCCTTGATGATTAATAAAGCTGGAATATCATCATATGAATAAAAGTTGCTGTCATTTTCTTCAATATTATGAATTGAATAGAAGAGGTTTAATATTTTTTGTAAATCTGTAGAAGGGAAGAAATTGTATAGGAAGCTCGCAAATCTTTCTTTTACAGGATTAAATTCTTTTTTTCTTAAATGAAATCTTTCAACTAAGTATTCAGCCATATATGAAATACGCTTATAGACAGGAAGATCTTTGTAAGTTTCAAAAAATAATTTCTCCATTTCATCTTTAGTAAAGAGGAATAGAGGTTCTTTGCTGTCAGGAGTAGAGAAAGATAAGTCTTTTGCACGGAAGGTTTTAGGATAAATATTTTCTAAAAAATACTTTAAATCGTTCACAAAATCAAAGGAAGATTTATATGCGGAAGCAGAGAGTTTTGCGTTTGACTTATGTGTAACTAGGTCATCAACGAATACATCTCGTGTTTGAACTTTCTTATCTAATTCTGTTTTTGCTATAGTCATAAAAGGTGTTTCTATAACATTTTCTTCGCCTAGTTCTGGTAGAACGTTTGAGATGTAGTTTGAGAACAAGTTTGACGGAGAAAGAATAAAGATATCTTTATTGCTAAACTCATTGTTTTTATACAATAAGTATCCTGCTCTGTGAAGAGCGATAGATGTTTTTCCTGAGCCTGCAACACCTTGAACGAGAATGTTTTTATTCCCATCGTAACGAATTAATTTGTTCTGTTCTTTCTGTATTGTAGAAACAATTTCACGCATTTTTGAAGAGGTGTTGTTAGAAAGAACTTCTTGTAAAATTTCATCGTTGATAGTTTCTTTTGTATCAATATAGTATTTGAGTTTTTGATTCTCAATAGCATATTGTCTTTTGAGAGATATATTTCCCGCTATATTTCCTTCTTCACAAGAGTAACTGGCAGGACCTACGTCATAGTCATAGTAAAGGGAGGATATTGGAGCTCGCCAGTCAAAAACATAGGAGTTGCCGTTTCCTCTAACGACTCCTAATCCGATATAAATCTTTTGTTTTTCACTATCAGAATCAAAGTCGATTCTTGCGAAATATGGTTTATTGACTTGTCGTTCAAGCCTTGTTTTATCTTTTTTCATAAGATCAATTACTTTTTCGGATTCATCTATATCTACTTTATGTCTAGACATCTCCTCTTGATCAAGTTCGTAATAACTATCTGTAATCTGGAATTTAGAAAGATTTTTCTCTTCTTTTTGTTTTGTAATCTCGAGTTCATAATTCGCTATTTGGTCATTTATTGTTTGGATGACTTTATTTAAATAGGCTTCTTCTTCCTGCATAATTTCTCCTTATTAATAATATAAGTATATCATATCGATTTACATAAAGTCAATAAAAAACATTTTAACGAAAGGCTTTTCAAATAATGAAAACTATGATATAATTATAAATAGAAAGGATAAGGTTAGGGAGTAAAAATGGGAAAAATAATTGTAATCGAGGGAACGGATGGTTCTGGAAAAAAGACACAAGCAGTTAAATTGTTTGAGAGACTAAAAAGAGAGGGGTATAATGTTATCCAATTAAGTTTTCCTAATTATGATAGCCCTTCTGCTGCTCCAGTTAAGATGTATTTAAATGGAGAATTAGGAGAACACGCAAATGACCTCGATGCCTATCAATCATCTGTCCTCTTTGCTGTTGATAGAATGTGCACTATGATTGGTTTAAGAGATTTTTATAATTATGGAGGAATAATAATCCTAGATAGATATGTTTCCTCAAATATGACACATCAAGCGGGGAAAATATCCGATCTTATTGAGAGAGA
>CAMEYT010000067.1 GCA_945947685.1 uncultured Bacillota bacterium
CCTAAAAATGAACAAGTTAAGGAAGAAGTAAAGGAAGAAGTAAAAGAAGAAGTAAAAACTGAAGAAGCTCCTATTGAAGAAATTAAAGAGGATGTTAAAGAAGAATCTACAACAGCTGAAGTTACTCCAGTTGAAGAAAATATTGAAGAAACTGAAAATAAAAATCAAATTACTTTTGATGATATCATTGAAGAATTAGTAAAAGAAAATACTAATGTAGTTATTGAACCTAAACCTGTAGTTGAAGAAGCTAAGGAAGAACCTAATACTGAGAATGTAACTGTTGAAGTTATTACAGAAGAAGTATCTGAAGGAAAAGTTGAAGAAGTTAAACCTGAACCTAAAAAAAGAGGCAGAAAACCAAAGGCTAAAGTGGAAGAATCTAAAGCTGAAGAAATTGTTACATCTAAGACAGACACAGTTGAAAAAAACAAAGTAGAGTCTACTCAGAAAGAAAAAAAAGATGAGAAGACTGAAGAAGAATCTGATTTTATCAAATCTTTAAATGAAATTCTTGGACAATTAGAAAATGGTTCAAAAAATTAATTGATTTAAATTCTAAGCAATCGCATCTGCGATTGCTTTTTTTTGCCATTCTTTATTCTCTTTTGTTTATATTAATAAAACAATAATTACAAACTAAGGCTATAACGAATAAGCATTGTACTAACTAAACGTGGTCAAATGATAATTAGAAGAAATTTCTATACCTCTACTTACTATTGTAGGTCTTTTTATCTCATTAATTTCTTGTTTTAAAAAATGATAAAAGAAACTATAATTATATCTTCAGCAAGACGGATAATTTCTTGATAATTAACTTAACAAAACTCCTACACTGCTATGTGAATTATATTAAATATGTGAATTATATTAAAGCAGAATATCATAAAAAAGAGGATTAATCTTTAATCCTCTTTTAATTTTGTCCAGGAATTTTTATTTCTTGCTCTTTATCCCAACTTGTAAATGTTTGTGTTGTTACCGCCATTGTTGTAACGGGAGTTTTAAATCCAGAAGCCTCACCTGTGCCTGTTAATTTTTCTGCCCTCGATATTGACTTCATTCTTCCATTTTTAATATTGATTTTATAAACTATTTCTAAGCTTGTGTAATTGATATTATTTAACTGTCCCGTTGTTCCATAAAACTCTTTAACATTTTTTGAAAGTTTATTAACTGCGTAAATCACCTTAATTACTCTGTAATCCCCTTCAATTTTATCTGAGTATATCGTATCGCTTTTTGTCGTTTTAATTGGGAAGGAATCACCATACATAACTAACCATTTATTCATTCCTTCAGTATATGTCATACTAGTAGAAGATACTGCACTAGAATTATATGTTTTATTTGTTCTATCATAATCCTCTGATTTTCCTTCAACAAATTTATTATTATCCTTATCTATATAATAAAATGAATAATAATTTTTACACTGATCACTTCCTAACCCTGTATAATCTGACCAGAGATATTCTTCTTGTAACGATATATTTCCACTTCTTTTAATTGTCCCACTACTTTCCTGAGGAACAGTAATTGTTGCACCCATAGCATTTGCGGTATTAGTACATGTTTGTCTTATTGTACTGCTAAAGCCTTTCCCATTGTAAAGCATATTCAATGAATAATCAATTAAATCAATAGCTTTATAATATTCAAAATCCTCCCCTTCTTCTTCATCTGAATCATCTGGAATATCTAGATCTGGATCTATTGGTTCTGATGGTTCATCTGGAATTTCTGGTTCAATAATTGATGGCTCTTCGATAGCTCCTTGATTTATATCATTCTTTGAACCACCTGTTATCAACGGAAAAGCTACGCAACATCCAATTATTGCGACTAATCCAAAAACTATTATATTATATCTGAGTTTTTTATACTTCAAGTCTATCTTTCCTTAAATTCAGACATATTATATCACACCTTTAATACTTTGTCAACAATTTTTTTTGCATATTTATACATAATTGTAAATATTATTACAAAATATGCAGTATAATACATTTTATTCGTAAAACCATCAAAATATACTCTACAACTCTTAATTATCGAAGCGTCAAATATAATAAAAAAGTTGCATTTTTTGTAAGATAAAATCAATATGACGCCAGCCTAAGCTGACGTCAAAAAATTCTAATCTATTAATAAATTTCTCTAAAATACATCATCAATAACAAAAAGAGCAAATTTAAAATTATCTACAAATTAAATTTACAATTCTTCCTGGCACAACAATCTCTTTAACAATCTGCTTCCCTTCGATGAAAGCTGCTATCTTTTGATTTTTCTTAACTTCTTCAAGAATTTTTACGTTATCCCAAGATGTATCTATTTCCATTCTATCAACAATTTTGCTGTTTACTTGAATAGCCATTTCGACACTATTTTTAACAAGATATTTCTCGTCATATACTGGCCATTTTTCATATGTAATTGTATTATTGTGTCCTAATGCAACATTCCAAATTTCTTCTGTAATAAATGGTGCGACAGGATTTAATAACTTAATAAAATTTTCAGCATATTCTCTTGGGAAAACATCTTCTTTATAAACTGCATTAATAAATATCATCATTTGACTAATTGCTGTATTAAAATTCAAGGACTCAAAGTCATTTGTAACCTTTTTAACAGTTTCGTGATAAATCCTATCTAAATTATTATTTGGCTTATCTTGTATTTTATTTTCGTCTACATACAATCTCCAAACTCTATCCAAGAATCTCTTTGAGCCTTCAATATTTTTTGTGTTCCAAGGTTTTGCATCTTGCAATGCTCCCATAAACATTTCGTAAAGACGAAGAGTGTCAGCACCTGATTTTTTTACTACATCATCAGGATTAACAACGTTCCCCCTACTCTTGCTCATTTTCTCGTTATTTTCCCCTAAAATCATACCTTGATGAACTAATTTCTTAAATGGTTCAGCCACTGGAACAAGTCCCTTATCATAAAGGTAATTGTTATAGAATCTTGAATATAGTAAATGACCTACGGCGTGCTCCGACCCGCCGATATACAAATCGACTGGCATCCAATGTTTCATTAATTCGTAGTCGCAGAATTGTTTATCATTCTTTGGGTCTATGTATCTCAAGAAATACCAACTTGAAGCAGCTGCTCCTGGCATTGTAGAGGTTTCTCTTCTTCCCTTCTTTCCTTCAACTGTAACATTTACCCAGTCAGGATTATTTTCAAGTGGTGCCTTGCCATTCTTTGATTTATAATCATTCAATCTTGGAAGAACAAGAGGAAGGTCTTTATCGTCAACAAGCTTAATTGTTCCATCTTCCATATGAATCACTGGAACAGGCTCTCCCCAATATCTCTGACGTGCAAAAATCCACTCTCTCAATCTATAATTTACAGTTCTCTTGGCAACACCCTTCTTTACGAGTTTATCTGTAATTGCAGCTTTCGCTTCCTCAACAGTTAAACCGGTAAATTCTTCGGAATTAATTAGTTTGCACCCTTTGCCGAGATAATCATATTTTTCAAAAGCACATTTTGACACATCTCTGCCTTCGATAACTTGTATCATAGGGATATTATGTTCTTGTGCAAATTCAAAATCTCTTTGATCGTGTGTAGGAACAGCCATAACAGCTCCTGTTCCATAAGATGCAATTACAAAATCAGCTATGTATACATCAACTTCTCTGCCGTTAACAGGATTAATAGCTTTTATTCCCTCGAGTTTAACACCCGTTTTACCTTTATTCAATTCCCCTCTTTCAAGGTCTGATTTTTTTGCTGTTTCATCAATATATTTTTTAACTTCTGTCCAGTTCTTAATCTTATCTTTCAT
>CAMEYT010000068.1 GCA_945947685.1 uncultured Bacillota bacterium
TATTGTTGTAGATATCAACAACTTTAGAAACTCCCTGTGTATGAGTTGTTTCTTTGATGAATATATTTGTATTTGTTGTATTGTATGGAATCCACTGAGCAACGCTAACTGTTATACTTTCTCCTACTGAAAGAGTTTGTATTCCTTCATAGTTTAAAGTTGCATTTACAGCATCTCCGCCTGTATATTTAATACTGAATTGTTTTGATGTTCCGCCATCATTACTGTCAACTCTTATAATAGCTGTTCCTGGTGCAGTGAATTTTAAAACATTATCGCTTATATATGGCTTAAATTCTTCATTACTTTGTGAAATAAATTTAAGAAGTGTAACATTATATAATTTATCAGTAGTATATTCTGGAAGCATCTTAAAAGTAAGATTCACGCTCTCAAGTGCGGTTACATATGTTTCTTGAATAACATCTAATCTCGTGTCAAATATAACATCCTCACTTATCTGGATAACATTGACTTGAATTGAAATAATTTTTTCTGTTCCAAATTCATCCACGAGTGTGCATTTAATTTCCGCTTTTCCTATTGCTAACGCTTTCACTATATTTTTATCAAGACTAATAACATCATTGCCTTCTTCAATAGGTTCCTGACAACTAATCTCATATGTAATCTCGACATAATTATCTTCAAAGTTCAAAGTATTTGTTTCACCAATCAACATATTAATTGGATTTCCGTCTATTGTAATTGCTCCCGTTCCTTTTTCTTTTTTCTCAATTATAAATTCAAAGGATATGTCAGAGCCGTCGACCGCTTTTGCTGTAATTTTTGCAATTCCATTCTTTTTAAAGATTACATAGCCATCTTCCACGCTTGCTATTGTTTCGTCTTCGACGATATATTCCACTGTCTTATCTGTTGTATCTTCTGGCAAAACTTTTGCTTGCAACTTTACTCTGTTGTTTGTTGTTGTAATATTTGCTGGAGACACTTCAATACTTTCAGCTTTTTTAATTGTTGTAATTTCAAAATTATATTGTAGGTTTGCAACAATTACAGTTACTGTTGCACTTCCCCCTGCTACAGCTCTTACTTTTGTTCCCTCAACAATCTCAAGAACTTTATCCAAGCTGTTCATTGTGTTTTGATTGCTTATTCTCAAATATGGTTTTACTGAAGCATTTGAAGGAAGAGTTTTAATTATTTTAAAAGTATATTCTTCTCCAACTTCTATACTCTGGATATCATTTAATTCAGCTGAGATGATCTTCCCTTTAAGATATCTCACATTGATATATTTTTTATAATTTCCATCCTCTGAAAATATTTCTATTTCAACTGTTCCGCTATTGTTAAAATAGATTGAGTTATCACTTTTCCTAATTGCATTGTTTGATGTCAATCTCCAATCTATTTTCTTATTTGTTGCATCCAAAGTTAAACATTTAATATTAAATTCAACAAGCGGATTGCAAGTAACATATTCTGTTTCATTAAAGTCTATATCCGTTTCAAAGGCGACATCTTCTACATATTTGTTAACAACTATTTCAACAAACTTTATTATTTTTTCTCCACTGGCTTTTAATGAGGATACTTCAACAACTGCACTTCCTCCTCCAATAGCTTGGAGTCTACCATTTCCAAGTAATTCAATTACATCTGTTCCCTCATCGATTTTATCTTGTGAATAAATTTTATATCCAATCTGTTTGTTTTCGATGTTAAGAGGATAGACAATGCTTTTGATTTCAGCAAATTCTCCACACTCTAAATTAATCTTTTCATTTTCAAGGACTAAATCAATAGGATATCCATTTGTATAAATAAGCCTTATAGTCTTCTTAATTTTGCTATTTCTTTCATTCGCATAGATTATAATATCAACCTCATTCTTCCCATCGCAGATGAAGTTTACAACTCCATCATCACTGACAATTGCAATATCTTCATCTGTAGATTCATAGAAGAAATCTTTATTTGTGGAATTTGTTGGAAGAGATTTTGGGTTTAATTTAATTTGTTTCACGGCAGTAAATATTTCACTTTCTATATCTATATCTGTTGCCGCACTTTCAATAAATACTGAGATAATCCTTTCAATATATTCTGTTTCATTCTTTTTAATCTTTGCTCGGATAAGAGTATTTCCACCTCCAATAAATTGAACATATCCGCTATCGTCTACATAAACTACGTTCTCGTCATCGCTAGTAAACGAAACATCAACATCTAAGTTTTCTGGAAGGGTTCTGTAATTGATATATGTTTCCCCTTTCTCAATCTTTTCATTTATAGAATTTTCTTCGAGAATTAAATCATACGCATAGCCATTTGTATAAATGATTTCAAGAGTATCCTTAATTTGACCTTGTAAGCTAGTTAACTCAATCTCAACATTTCCCTGTTTTTTGAAAGTAACAAGTCCATATGAATTTACCGTAGCAATTTCTTCGTCGCTGCTCTTATATTGCACAGCTGTTATTGTTGCATCCTTAGGATAAACATCATAACTAATCTGATATGTAGAATTTGCAACTATTGCTCTTTCCTCCGAAGTATATACTTTTTCAATCGGCTTAACTACATCTACGATAATCGAGCTATTAATTTGTCCATTTTCTACAGATGTTGAAACAATCTTAACTTTACCCTCTTTTTTACCCAAAACAAGTCCGTTTGCATCAACCGTTGCGATAGTTTCGTCTTCGGAGGTATAAATAACATCCTTGTTCAATGCTTCTGCTGGATATACGATGCTTTTAAGTTGAAGTGTTTGATTAATTCCAACGAAGTAATTTTCTCCCTCTTTAAAATCAGAAGTCAGATATATTTCGTGAGCTTTTGTGTCCGTTATATAGAAGTAACAACTCGCTCTCTTATTTCCATCGCTTGTAGTTACTGTAATATATCCTGAACCGAAACCAATAAAGGATACGTTCCCGTTAGAATCAACGCGTGCAACTTCTTCGTTTGTGCTCGCCCATAAAACTTCTTGATTTGAAGCATTTTTAGGAAGAATTTCCGCCTGTAAACTCACTCTTTCATCTATCTTTGCTTCGATTTGACTTTGATTAAGAGAAATACTATCTACTGGAATGGATACAAATCCCGATACAACATTAACAGTCAAATTGACAACAATTATAATAACTAAAGGAATGGCTATCATTAAAAATATCAGTAACTTTTTCATTATGCCTCAATCCTCCTATATCTATCTTCTAATTTATGATACAACAAGAATACTTCGACCACTATATAAGGAACGGAGAACCCGTATAAAACGATGTATATTGCTGGAAGATTAACCACAAAGGATACAATCAATGCTCCTACTCCCATAAGAGCAGCGATAATAAACCCTTTACTGAGCGTAGCGTTTACATTTCTCGTGCTCTTTGTAACTTCCTTGCCGTCAAGATACATAAATTGAGGTTTTCTAATATCCATTGATATTGAAGATGCAATATTCCCCACAATAACAAGAATCACAGCTAAAGCAATTAGAAGTGCATCAAGATAACTCAAGAAATGGAATAATGCTAATACTAAACAGCTAATTATAACCGCAGGAATAGCTATTATTATGTAAAGCATAAATTTAACTGTAACTTGCTTTTTATATGAAACAGGAATTATTTTTGTATGGAAGAAATTTCCTCCTTCACGCGTAACAGATGTCGCGGCAAACGATGTTCCCATAGTTAAAAACATAATCAGAACAAGCACACTTATACCTGGGAGAACACCTTTCCCTAGTCCTTCTACTCCAATACTAGAAGCGATTGAATTTGAAAAATAAACCATTAGAGGCGTCGTGATTACTATTGTGAAATACTGAAAAGA
>CAMEYT010000069.1 GCA_945947685.1 uncultured Bacillota bacterium
TACAATATTATTGTAAAAAGAAAACAAAAGAAAGGAAGAGGTCAAAATGACTAGAGAAGAAAAACTGGAAGCGATTGCTGAAAGATTAAAAGAGGGAGAAACTATTATCGTGTCGGTTAGACATAAGGGGAAATTCGATGGTTGCCATTGTTATAGCCTAACAAAAAATAAAATTGTTAGTCAATGGCACGAATGGAATTGCAAAGCTAATTTTATGGAGATGTACCATAAATATGTTAAAAACGGAGGAAAATAAAAATGGAAGCCTTAAATATAGAAGAGATTGCAAAAAAAGCAACTAATGTAGTTAAAATGTCCCCAAAGGGAAGCGAAGCAGATTTTGAAAAAAGATTAAAAGAAAACAAAAAGAAAGCAAAAGCAAAAGAAGCAAATGATATTATCGAAGATTATTCTAACCAACAAGCAGAGTTGATGGAAAAGTTTAATATAGAAAATAATATCCCCGACTTATTTTATGTAGTTAAAAGTGGGATAAAAAAGGCTATAATAAAAGACGGTGAGTTGTCTGGATTTAAAGATATTTCTGGAACTCCAATATTTCTCGATAGAGTAGAAGAAGACTACGATACCCATAAAGAAAAGGTTGTTCTAGCCTTTTATACAAAAGGTGTCTTAAAGAGAGAGACTTTTAATGCAGAGGATATTGCAAGCTCACAGGGTTGCTTAAAATATCTTACCGCTTATGGTATATCAATTGATAGCGAAACAGCAAAAGATGTATCTGTATATCTTAGGAAGCTCAAAGATTATAATTGCACAGATATTTCTAGCAACCATATTGTTTTTAATAGTATCGGTTGGAAAAATAACGGTAAGTTTTTCGCTTATCCAACCCCAGAAGATGCTCCAGTAGTAATTGGAGATACAGGAAAGACTTTCTCTTGTACATACTCTTCTTCTATTATTGATAAATTTATGCAATCGAGAAACACTAATATTTATAGAAATACATTTTTAAAGACTTTTGACAAAAACATATATACTCAACTCGCTTGCTTAACCTCTCTTAGTGGTCCTTTCCTTGAATTAATGGAAGTCCCAAACATCTTATTATACTTCTATGGTAAATCACAAAACGCAAAAACGGCTATAATGAGATTTGCCCAATCAGCTTGGTATAATGCAGAAAAAAACGCAGTGACATTCAATTCAACTTCTATTGCTTTGGATAACACTTTGGGAATTTATTCTGGCACTACTTTGCTTATTGATGAAAGACAATCAGTAGCAGGAGATAGAAAGCATCAAGAAAGGATGCTAACTCAATTTATCTATTCTGCTGTCAATGGAGTAGGAAGAGCAAGGGCACAAAAGAACCAAGATGAAAATAACGGTCTTCGTGAAGTTAAAAAATTCCACCTGTCTATTATGGCAACAGGAGAAGAGCAAATTCTCGGAGAAGATGCAAAAAGCGGTGCTCAAAACAGAATTATGGAAATTCCTGTTGAAGAGCCAATCTTTACGCAAGAAGAAGCCAGAGAAATTTATAGAGTAAACAAGGTAAGTTATGGCGGGTTAGGCGTTGAATTCTTATCTAAGGCTCTAAACTTAATCAAAAACGAAGATATTGACTTAATTGAAAAGAACTTTTATCTACAATCTGATATTTTTAAACTTACAAAGTCTGAAAAGTCAGAAAGGCAAGTTGTGACAATTTCAGCCTTAGCAATAGTAGACTATCTGCTTAGAAGAACCATATTTTGCGATGATGAACAACTGGCAACTAAGCATATGAACGAATTTATCAAAAATACTGTTAAATTCTTATTAGCAAAAGAAAAAACAGACGAAGCAATGAAAAGCGAGAATATTATTGATGAATTTTGCACAGAATACGACTCCTTTATTAAGGCACTCAATAATACAGGTTCTTTTACAAATACAAAAGTTTACGGCTATAAGAGTTATAACGAATTTTCTGGAGATATGACCTATTATATTTCTACAAATGTATTAAAACAATATGTAGATAGCAGAGATGAAAGTTTAAGCAGAATTCTAAAAGAGCTATACAAAAAAGGACTAATCAAAAAATACAACGAGACTTATAAAATTCGTCAATCTTTTAAAGGAACTGATATTTCGGGTGTTTTCTATATCTATACTAGAAAATACGACTCATTTAAAGCAATAGATGTAGGAATTGAAGAAAGACAAGAAGAAGCTAACGAAATTCACCAAAAAATTGATGAAAAATATGGTGTAGTTAGGGAAAAACAACAGGAATTGACTTTCAATATGCAGGAAGAAGCAAAAAACACAACAGTCGATGACCTTTTCCCAGATGATGAAGAACGCCCTTGGTAATATGAAAGGGGATAAAATCCCCCTTTCTCCTTTTAGGAGGAATGATAAAATGAATGAACACGATATTCAGAACCAACTAATGATTAATATTTCAAAAAACCCCAATCTAACGCCTTTTAGGGTTAATGTAGGTACAGGTTGGGCTGGCATCCCTTCCAAAAACAGGGATGGCACAATGACCTTGAAAAACCCGCGACCTTTTAGAACGGGAGTTCCAAAAGGTTTCCCCGATGTCTTTGTTTTAAATAAACGAAAGATAGCCACAGAAGATGTAGGCAAAGAGTTCTGCGAATTTATGTTTTTAGAAGTAAAAACAGAAGATGGCAAATTATCGGAAGAACAAATTGCTTTTATTGATTTTTTGATAAAACAAAAGTCAGCTAGGGGAATAGTTAGCCACGGGGTAGAAGAAGGAACTAATTTTTTTAAAGATGTTGGTAATTATGGACAAAAACCTTCATAAAATAAAAAAATAATGGTATAATATAAGTATAAAAAAAAATAAAAAAAGGAGATATAAGAAAATGAAAGAGAAAATAGTAAAAATTGGAAATGTAAATTTTAAATTCAAGAGGTTTCCTGTATTGGAAGCAAACAAAAGATTAGCACGACTAATGAAGATAATTAGCCCGATTGCAGGTTCTTTATTAGCAAAAGTCGGTGCAAATCTCTTTTCAGATGACGAAAACACGAAAAAACAAACAACCTCAAATGGAATTGACTTTTTTGACGAATACGACAAATTAGCAAGGTTAGACGATAGAATGTTAGAAGAAATATCTAGAATTGTTTTGGATAGCGACTTTATCGAAGTTCAACTAAGAGATGGTTCTTATATCCATTATGGCGAAGATGTTTTGGATGATGTTTTTGATGAAGACCCGTCTTTGTATTTAGTTTTGATAATGGAAGCAATTAAGTTTAATTTTAATTGTTTTTTTACGAGACTGATGAGCGTTTTCTCCGAAGAGACAGAAGGTATAACGACAATCAAGAATATAATTCAGAAGTAATAAAACAACTGGACAAAAAAAACATAATAAATCAAAATATAGAAATGCTCGTCATGAAAGTGGTAAAAGAAGGTATGTGTTCATATTCAGATATAAAAGAAGGTAAAATTGATTATGAAGACATAATAAATATGAATGACTACCTCACTTTAAAACAGGACTTAGAAGCAGAAGCAATAGCAATAGAAAGGAAAAAAAATGAACAAGACAGATAAATTAAGAAGAGCGAAAGAAAAAAAGAATGATGAATACTATACCTATTATGAGGATGTGCAAAGAATTGGCGAAAGATACAAAGACAAAATAAAAGACAAAATAATTTATCTGAATTGTGACAACCCAGAACAAAGCAACTTTTATAAGTTTTTTAAAGACAATTTCCAAAAATTCCATATAAAAAAGATAATTAGTACTTTCTTAAATGGTTATAAGACAACATATAACGGGGTTGATGAAG
>CAMEYT010000070.1 GCA_945947685.1 uncultured Bacillota bacterium
TAATATTAAATACACCAAGATTCATTTCTTCCGCACTTACAGTGTATTCAGCGTTGTCATATGAACTTGTGCCTGTCAAAACTATAACTTTATCTCCACCTACCCTTGAATTAGTGATTGAACCGCTGTTATTTATAACAAATCCCGCGATTTCACACTCTATTTCAGAAGCATTAGAGATTGTATATTCTGTATTTAATCTATATAAGTTAACATTTAACCCAAGCTTGTTGATATCAGTTGTAACCAATTTACTTGGATAATATGGCATTGCAATCACTTCACAATTAGTTATAATACCTTCATTTTCGATTGCTAATCCAGCTATTTGAATCGTGTTGTATCCGCCTTTTGCACTTACATCTACATCAATTTGACCACCATAATAATAGTTTACTCTGATGTTCTTTAATGTTGTATTGCTTGTTACGTTGGTGAATAATGCACGTTGCAAAGTTCCACTTCCAGCCATATTGAAGTTAGTGATATTAATTGTATATCCGTTTCCATCCAGCATCTCAATCTTTGATGTGTCGATTGGTTTATAATCAATCAATTCAATATCACTTGTTAAAATATAATTTTCTGCAGTTGCATTATTTGGAATAGCTAAGAAATCAGCAGCACTTCCGATTGATAGCAAATTATCTTCTTCGTCTGTGTATACTACTACACTAATATTATAATAATTATTTACTTCATTATAACTTGATGAGTATTTATTGACATATACACTATTTTCAATCTTCAATACTATTGGCTCATCAGTTGTTGCTAATCCAACAATCTTAAAGTTTCCTCTCTCATATTTTAACTCGAATTTTCCGCAATTTGCTGTCCATATGCCATTGTTTTCAACAAATCTAACCTTAGTAGAATTATTATTATCAACTATATACATTCTATCTAAAATGCTAACTGGTTCAATTCCTGTCGCTGTTCTAACTGTGTTAATACTAAAGTTTTCTGAATCGTTGAGATAATATCCATCTATCTTGAATTGATTTCTCTTATTCAATAGATCAACAGCCGCCTGACTTTCGTTTGTGTAATTAATTGGATCAAATGTATAATTAATTATAAAATCACTATACATATCCTTATTTACTTTTACATTTGTTGTAGATTCTGAAATTCCAAATTCAACTAAAGTCAATGTGCTTCTTGTTTCTTCTATCTCTTTAATACCATTTATAAATCTTGAAACACGTGCATATATTTGGAAATTACCCAATCCGTTTTCTTCGCTATTAACTTTTGCATCTAAGCTTGCAGTAACTTTTGTAGTGAAATATTTTGAGCCATCTTCGTTATCAAAAGGTCCTAAGATTTCACCTATTGTTATTCCACTGAGAACGCCTGACATTCCAATATCTTCACGATTCAACTCTTGGTCTTTACCAATAGAGATTTTGACATCAACGCTTCCACCTTTTGCGAGTATTGGAGAGTTATTTTTCTCTGGATTGATTTCAATTTCTGCTGGTTTTTGATATGTTATATTGTAACTATAACTTGATGTTGCAAGAAGTTCATCTTTCTCATCATAGAAGCTAATTGTTAGCGGAATAATCATATCAGATTTTATCGATTTCGAAGCATATACACGGAAATAGTATTGTTCTGGTCTATTTCCAGTCTCTGGAATAACTTTAATATCATTTCCTTGATAGATGTAGTCGCTTGATGTATCAATAGTATATGATGTCAAGCTAGACTGATTCATCTTTGTTATAGGTAATAAACTTCCGTTAACGCCCGCACCAATTACAAAATATTTATAATAAGAATAAGTTGGATCAACACCAACAAGCATATATGAATAATTACCCGGTGTCATTAAACTTGAAATTTGATTTTTTCTATGGAATACTGGCTGTCCACCATCGTTTGTAATATTATCTGCAAGATAGCTTGTCATATCAATATGATTAATATCCTGTGGATTTAATTTAATAACTATATCAATATTTTCATTATCTGCGGTTTTTGTATCTGAAGAAATGAGCATATAGTATGTTTCTTGCTTTGAAATCTTATTCTTGTAGCTATCAGCTATTGAAACAGTTAAATAATAATTTTGACCATTATTTTGTTTTTGAACATTGATTTTTTCAATTCCACCTTCAAAGAAACTATACTTTTCTGGTGTTCCACTATTGTATTGTCTTATAAGTGCAGAACCATTGATATCATCCAGTGTTCTAACAATTGTAATGTCAATATTATCCCCTGTGTAATCTGTGTCAAGCACAATTCCGATCGAACTCGTTGTTGATGGATAAATAACAACTTGATCGCTTGTTACACCAATGTGATTTGCTCCAAGTTTTGTTTCTAAACTGATTTCGTTTATAAATTTTTCCTTAATCTTAGCTTGGTAAGAATTATCTAAACCATTTACAGATAATGTTGCTTTTAATGTATATGAACCTGCTTTCTGTGCTGAAATTGTTCCATTAAATCCTGTGATGGAGAATATATTTCCTGTTTCACTTCCTGCTTTTGGTGTTATTTCCCCTTCTAAAGTGCAATCATTTTGTTTTAAGGAATATACTTCGGATGATCCGAGATAGATTGTATCCTTAATTGTGTATGTGATGGATGCAGTCTTACCCACTTGAAGACTTAATTTATTATCAACATCATTTTCAAACTCTGAAATTGTGTTTAATACAATAAATTCAAATGTTTCACTCTTTGAATAATCTTTCTTTGAAGATATAGTCAACTTAATCGGTGTTTTAGTTACTTTCTTAATGATTATAGCGTTTGATGTAACTTCAACGATATCACTATTTGAACTCAAAACAACAATATTATCTGAATCCTGCCCAAATACTTGTTCGAATGAAAGTTTATTCATTGCATCAAGCCTATTTTTTTCTGCCTGAGTTAATGCTGTATTTGCAACAGTTACATCGTGCAACATTAAAATTCCTTGTGTGCCATTAACCTTTAAAAGTCTTCCGTCTATATCATTGGATATATTAATAGTATTAACGTCAACTGGTTTTGATTGATAGAATTTTAAGTGTGTTTCTCCACCGTTAACCCAATCTATAGTTGTCTCTGTCCAATTTGTTGATGTATAAGTTGAAGCAACACTTGTATATACGCTATTTTCATAATATGAAATATAAGCATCTGAAATATTTACATTAGCTGTGCCATCTCCTGTATAATTCGATAGTCCAACAACCGCGAAGGAATTTGTGATTATACTTGGTTGAGCTCCTACTACCCCATTACCCACAGACGTTGAAGTTGATGCCACACCGATCATTGCTCCAACTTTTGACGAAGCATCTTTTCCTGTGATTTTTGAATCTGATGAGGTTTCGCTTAATGAATAATCATAAACATAGCAAGAATCAATCCTTCCACTTGATGAGAGTCCAACAAGTCCGCCAACGATATTTCCTTTAATTTCTGATGTTATGGCAGGAGTTGAGCCTTCTTTTTCTTTAAATTTATACAACTCAACAAAAGAATTTTTAATTGTTCCTTGGTTTGTTCCTACAATTCCACCGACATTGCCTGAGCCACTGATAGAAGCACCAAATACCGCAACTCCTTCTATTGTCCCGGTGTTTGTTCCTGCGATTGAACCTGTATTTGCTGTTCCAGTGATTGAACTTGGTTTTACGGTCGTGCCACTATTTTCTGCTAAAATATTCACATCAACAGTTATATTTTTTATGGAACCGTTATTGGTCTC
>CAMEYT010000071.1 GCA_945947685.1 uncultured Bacillota bacterium
AAGTTATGATCAACTTCCATTTATGATTTATCAGATTCAAACAAAGTTTAGAGATGAAGCACGCCCTAG
This sequence comes from uncultured Bacillota bacterium, assembly GCA_945947685.1. Taxonomy (GTDB): domain Bacteria; phylum Bacillota; class Clostridia; order Christensenellales; family UBA1242; genus Caccovivens. The sequence continues at coordinate 70 of CAMEYT010000071.1, forward strand.
AGCTGGATTGATAAGAGTTAGAGAATTTACAATGAAAGACGCATATTCCTTCCATACATCACAGGCGGACTTAGAGCAGTATTATAACAAAGTTTATGATTCATATAACAGAATATTTAAGAGAATGGGAATGAAGAACTTTATTTCTGTTAAATCTGATACAGGAATGATGGGAGGGAGTGTTGCCCATGAATTTCAACTGTTAACAGATATTGGGGAAGATTCAATCGTAATCTGTGATAAATGTAAATATACAGCAAATATGGAAGTTGCAAAGTCAGAGATTGATGAAAACGATCATATTTTTGGAATTAAAAAAGAAGTTTACACGGGTGAAGCAAAATCAATCGAAGATGTTTGTAAATTATTAGGAGTTAATGCTAAACATACTTGTAAAGCTGTCTGCTACGCCACTCCAGGGGATGAAAACGGCGTAGTAATCGTCTTTTTAAGAGGAGATAGAGAAGTAAACGAAGCAAAACTAAAAATCCTTGTTGGTGGCGATATCGCAGTAAAAGACCTCGAAGGAAGTGGCTTGGTTAAAGGAAATATTGGATGTCTTAATTTAAATATTCCAAATGCAAAGATTTTCTATGATAAATCATTACAAGGATTAGAGAATTTTGTTACTGGGGCCAATAAAGAAGGCTATCATATTGAAGGCGTTTCTATCACAAGAGATGTTAATCCTGAAAAATTTGTAGAGGTTAGCAAAGTTAACGAGGGAGATAAATGTCCGATTTGTGGCGAACCTCTTAATATAAAGAGAGGAATTGAGATTGGAAATATCTTCCAATTAGGCACAAAATATACAAAGTCTATGGGAATGACTATTCATACACAAGAAGGCATTATGAATCCAATAATGGGCTGCTATGGAATCGGAGTAGGTCGTTGTTTAGCAAGTATTGCAGAGGAAAGTAGCGATGATAAGGGGTTAGTTTGGCCTATGTCTATTGCTCCTTGGCATATTTATCTTTGTCCAATACGTCTTGATAACGATGATGTTAAGACTGCAACAAATAAAATTTACGACAGATTATTAGCTGAAAATTTCGAAGTTTTATATGATGATAGAGATGTTTCGGCTGGAATCAAATTGAAGGATAGCGAGTTAATGGGAATTCCTGTTAGAATAGTTGTTAGTCCTAAGACTTTAGAGAATAATGAAGTAGAAATAACAATTAGAGAAAGTGGAGAAAAATTCTTTGTCCCAATAGAGAAACTTTCGAAGAAGCTTGATGAATTAATTGTTTATTAAAATATGAGTATTATGTTATAGAAATATAACATAATACATTTATTTTATATAAAATTTAAAATCTAAAATAATTAAAAATTTAGGCAAGTTTTTCTTTTATTTATCGCTTTATCATTGAATTGTTTAATAAAAAATACTACTTCTTTTTTCTAAATAAAACATATCGGAGAATCATTTTTAATATTAATATATCAATATGTGGTTCTTTGTTAGGAAGAAGAGAAAGGTTAAATCTTTAAATACAAGGATAAAGCATTATGGATGGGCAGTTAGAATGTTTTTCTTGACCCTATGTCTTTCTTCTGTTTTTAGTTTAATTAGTCAATCTTTAATGACTTATATGGGGATATTTACTTCAATTTTGACTATATTGACCTTTATTTTTATCAGTATATGCTTTGATATGGTCGGAATAGCTGTTACCTCTGCTTCACATGATTATTTTATAAAACTCAATGTCGATGGAGCTGGAATAGGGTTAATGCTAGTCGAAAATTCTGAGAAAGTTTGTTCTTTTTGCGCAGATGTTGTTGGGGATATATGTGGTATCTTAAGTGGAGCCGGTGGCGCAAGTGTCATCCTTTCTTTCGCTAATGTCATCAAAGATGAGACTGTTATGGTTATTGTGTCTACTCTTGTAAGTTCATTAATCGCAGGTGTTACCATATTAGGGAAAGCAATTATGAAGGATAAAGCATTAAAAGTGGGTTTTCTTATAGAAAAAATATTTTTTAGAAAAAAACAAAAAAACAGTTGACTATTGATTTAAAGTATGCTATTATAGAAAACGAAAGAAAGAAGCAGACCACTTGCTCACCTGTCAGACTAATATGATTTAGACATGGTAAAAACAAATATCAATTTATCTCAAATATTTTGTATATGTTTTTTGGTGGAATGTTTCTAACTTCCGCCAAATTTTTTTTAAAGGAGATTACGACAATTTTTAAGGAACTTTTAATTAATGAACAAATTACCGCTAATGAAGTAAGATTAATAGGGGTAAACGGAGAACAATTAGGGATTGTTTCTCTATTAGAAGCTCAAAAAAGGGCAGATGATGAAGGATATGATCTTGTCCTTATGTCTGCAAATGCAAACCCACCAGTTTGCAAGATTCTAGATTATAGTAAATATAAATTTGATGCTATAAAAAAAGAAAAAGAGTTGAAAAAAAATCAAAAAGTCATTGAATTAAAAGAAATTCAATTATCAATGACGATTAGTGAACACGACATTTCATATCGTGTAACAAGTGCAATTAAGTTCTTACAAGACGGAAATAAGGTTAAAGTCGTTTTGAGAATGAAGGGAAGACAGCAAGCATACTTGAAAAATTGCATTGCAGTAGTTAAAGATTTTGTTTCAAGACTTGCTGAATACGGTTCAACTGAAAAAGAGCCTGAAGTAGCAGGAAGAAATATTATGGTCGTAGTTAGCCCAAAGAAACAATAATAAAAGGAGAAAAAAATAATGCCAAAATTTAAAACACATAGTGGTGCTAAGAAACGTTTTAGAATAACAAGTAATGGCAAAGTTAAGTTTGCTCGTCCAAACAGAGGACATTTCTTAACAGAAAAAGCACAAGGAAGAAAGAGAAAACTTAGAAAAGGATCATATATTGCAGGAAAGAACGCTGCAAATATTAAATCGCTTTTAGGTAAATAAGAAGGAGAGTAGAGATGAGAATTAAGAGAGCAACAAATGCAGTTAAGAAACGTAGAAAAATCTTAAAATCTGCAAAAGGTTATAGAGGTGCAAAATCTAAATTATACAGAACAGCTCGTGAACAAGTTATGAAGAGCGGGATGTATGCATACATCGGAAGAAAACAAAAGAAAAGAGATTTCCGTTCTCTTTGGATTACAAGAATTAATGCTGCCTGCAGAATGAATGATATTTCATACAGCAGATTTATTGCTGGATTAAAGGCAAACAATATTAATTTAAATAGAAAAGTTTTAGCTGATATGGCTGTTAGAGACCCAGAAGCTTTTGCAGCACTTGTTAATCAAGTTAAGGCATAATGCAGAGAGCGAGTGTAAACTTAATTAAAGAATTAAAAAAGCAAAAGAGATTAAATACTAATTTGCTTTTTTTAGACAATCCTAAAATTATTATTGATGCAGTAAATGCTGGACATAAAGTTAAGCTTGCACTAACAACTGATGAAAGTAAATTACCTATCAATATACCCGAAATCTATTTAACTGACTATCAAACCATAGAAGCTCTTTCAGATGTGAAAACACCGCAGGGAGTATGTGTTGTGTTAGAATACATACAACATATAGCAAAACCACCGGATAATAACTTTCTTGTTTTAGATG
>CAMEYT010000072.1 GCA_945947685.1 uncultured Bacillota bacterium
ATCTTTTAATAATGTAACACACTCACAAGAGGCATAAAATGATTTTAAATCAATGCACATGTAAATATGATCATCCATTATTACCTCCTCTATATTTTAAGTTTATCACAAAATAAAAAAAATCCTAAACAAATAGGATTTATTTTTATTATTTCTTAGTCTTTATAGATAACTCTTCTGCAATTTTCACAAACAAGAATTCCCTCTTTCTCTAGCTTAGAGAGAGAAGATGCGGGAACTTCCATATGACATCCTCCACAGCACTTATTATTTAACGATACAAATACAGGAAAAATTCTGTCATGTCTTCTCTTTTTATACTCTTCTAGCAACTTAGCATCAACAACTTTTGCTAGTTCCCTCAATTCTTTTTGCAATTCTTGAACTTTAGGACTTATTTCAGAAACTTCCTTATCATAAGCTTCCTTATATTCCTTATACTTTTCTCCAGCATTTTTATAATTTACTTTAGTCTTATTAAATTCAGATAAAACTGAGTTTGCTAATTCAGCAAGTTTTGTTGCTTTTTTATCTAAAATAGCAAGATTTTGCATTAATTTTTCTCTCAATGCAAGAGCTGCATCAATTTGTTCTACACTCATTTTCTCAACATCTTGAGCAAGAATTTCTTTAATTTTTAATTTATTTTGATCAGCAATTTTAAATAAGTCTTGAATTTCCTTAGCTATTTGAGATGCTTGCTCCTCAAGTTTAGCCGATTTTGCTTGAGAATCTCTTGCTATCGCTGATAATTGAGCACATTTTTGTTTATTTACACTCTGATTAAGCTGTCTTTCAAGCTGAAATAATTTACTGTCAACCTTTTGATATTCAACTATTTTTTTAATATCCATTTTTCCTTTTCCTTTTAATCTATAAAATCTACCAAACGTTTACTTCTATTTGGATGTTTTAATTTTCTAAGAGCTTTAGCTTCAATTTGTCTAATTCTTTCACGAGTAACTCTAAATTCTCGTCCAACTTCTTCAAGAGTTTTTGGTCTTCCGTCGTTCAATCCATATCTCTGACGAATAACTTCCTGTTCACGAGGTGTTAATGTATCAAGAACGGCTAAAAGCTGCTCTCTCAGCATTGTATGTGCTGTAAAATCAAGTGGAGATTTTGCGTTATCATCTTCAATAAAATCCGCCATTTTGCTATCATCTTCCTCACCAACTGGTGTTTCTAATGAAACAGGGTCTTGTGCAATTTTTTGAATTTCTACTACTTTTGCTTCTGGAAGTTCCATAGCTTCTGCAATTTCTGCAATGCTCGGCTCTCTGCATAATTTTTGAGTTAATTGACGACTAACTCGTCCAAACTTATTAATTGTTTCAACCATATGAACAGGAATTCTAATTGTTCTTGATTGATCTGCGATTGCTCTTGTTATAGCTTGCTTAATCCACCAAGTTGCATAAGTAGAAAACTTATAACCTTTTGAATAATCAAATTTCTCTATTGCTTTCAAGAGTCCAATATTACCTTCTTGAATTAAATCTAGGAATGATAATGGCGTCTTTGACACCCATTTTTTAGCTACGCTTACAACTAATCTCAGATTGGATTCACAGAATTTAGCCTTAGCATACTCATCTCCTTCATATATCCTTTTTGCTAACTCTGTTTCTTCTTCATTAGTTAAAAGAGGAACTTTTCCTATATCTTTCAAATACATTTTTACTGGGTCATCGCTAATTCCAGAAACGATGTTCCCAAAATCCTCTTTTGAAATATCTTCTTCAGCAGCTTTAATTATTTTTATACCCCTCTGTTCCATCTGGTCAAGAAAATATTTAATATCATCAACTGAAACATCATATTTGAAGAGTCTTCCATAAACATCATCCTCGTTTATAGAACCTTTCTTTTGAGCCATTTCAATAATTCTTTTAAGCTCAACTTCCTTTTTTACTTCAGCCATAAAAATCCTCCAAGTTCTTTTCTTTAATTTTTTTCATTATGTTTTGTAAGTCTAACATAATATTTTTCCTTTCATTTATATCACGACTTTCTGCGAATTTCTTTGATATTGCTTGTTGTTTTTGCTTTAAAATCTCTTCTGCAATAGTCCAAATGCATTCATTGAAATATTTTTCTTCAATATTTTTAAATTCCTCAAAATTAAAATATATTAAATCTTGGAGAAAAACATCGTGCTCCACATCATATTCGTCATACAGCGCGGAAATTTTTTTGCCGCTAGAAACTATTTCAATATATTTTTCTCTTCTAGGCAACAAAAGATTATAATTTATTTTTGAGTTAATATAATCTTTTTTATGTAAAATCGATGCAAGTATAAATTTTTCAGCTTTAATGTTTCCATTTTCTCGCGAAATAATTTGCTCTTCTTTTTTTTCATTATCTTTGACAAGCGTATCTTTATTTGAATTTAAATCTCTTCTTAATACATCAACAGGAATGTTCGTTATATCCCTAATCTTATCAAGATAAGGCTCTTGTTCTGATGCTGAACTTAATTTTTTTAAATGTTCGAGAACTGCTTTAACAAATTTTCCTTTTTCATCTGGCTTGTCCAGATTATATTTAGTCTGTTCAACCTTAATTAAATAGTCCATTACAGGCATAGCATTATTTATATACTGCTCTAATTGAGATTTTCCTTCTTGTTTTAAAACTTCATCAGGGTCTTTCCCCTCAGGAAGACAAGCGATTCTTATATTAAATCCCGCATCGCCTTAACCCCTGCACCGTCGCCATCAAAACATACGATTACATTATCACAAAGTCTTTTTAATTCTCTTGCATGATTTTCTGTTAATGCCGTTCCAAGGCAAGCAACAGTAGACTTGAATCCAGCTCTATGCATTGCAATAACATCAATCTGACCTTCTACAAGGATAATGTTATTCAATTCATTAGCTTGTTTTAATTTTTTTAGTAAATGAATCCCAAAAACCACTCTATTTTTCTGAAATACTGGAGTTTCTGCTGAATTCTTATACTTTGCATAGTCAGTTTTCTCTAACACTCTGGCACTAAAGCCTATACACTCGTTAAATGAATTAAATATTGGGAATATAAGTCTCCCACCCATAACATCATAATAATTATTTGTTCCATCCTTCTTTGCAATCAATCCTGCAAGAAGCATTTCTTCATAAGAAAAGCCCTGTCCTTTTAGATATACAATTATGTCAGTCCAAGAATTGCTGTATCCAATTTTAAAATCATCCAATTCTCTCTTTGTAAATCCTCTCATTTTTATATATTCTTGAGCTTTCTTTGCTGTTGGAAGATATAGATTTGATTCATAGTGTTTATATGCACAATCTAGCACCTTTAAAATTCTATCTTTTTCTTTCTTTTTTTTAATTACATCTTGGTCAACACCAGAAAGCTCTGGAACTTCCATATGACAACTCTCTGCAAGACGCTTAACTGCTTCCATAAAATCACATGATTCCATTTTTTCAACGAATTTTATGACATCTCCACCTTCTTTACATCCAAAACAATGATAAAAACCCTCTTGGTCAACACAAAAAGATGGGGTCTTTTCACTATGGAATGGACAACAACCCCAATACTTTCTGCCTTTTTGTTCTAATTTTACGTATCTAGATACTACGTTGACTATGTCGGCCTTTCTTTTTAACTCTTCAAGCCAATCAGTCGAATATCCTTTTTGCA
>CAMEYT010000073.1 GCA_945947685.1 uncultured Bacillota bacterium
TCACATAGTTTTTATTACATTTGATTAATTATTTAAAGTAGAAATATGGTCTATGTATTCAATTTTTCAAAGGATTTTTTTCTTCGCTGGCGTATCTAAATATTGTGAATGAAAACAAGTGGAGGCTTATCACTCTTCTTGACTATATATCACAAAATTAGATAATATCCCCGTTATTATCTACAGCAAACATATACGAGATAAAACATTTTTTAATGAATTAATACAACAAAATTATCAAATATAAAAGAGTGAGTTTATTTAAATGTCGCTTAGTTTTTATTCGAATTTTGTCGAATTTACGTCAATCCGACAGCAATAAGACGGCAAAAAGCGATATTTTTGTAAAAAATAAGAATTAATTTGTAAAAAAGTGGCACTAAGGTTTGACTATTTAAAAATCGAACTTTATAATTTTGTTGTATCGTAAAAAGGGGGTAAATATGATAAAAAATATATGGGCAAAAACAATTCTAAAATCCTACAGATATCTTGAGAGAATTGCTGATGCCATTGATAGAATGATAGAGAACAGAGGTCTATATTCTATGAACCAAAATAGTAATAATTATTTTTATACTAATATTTGGAGCGTTTCGGAAAAATTAATTGAACTGAGTGAAAGAAAAATTAAATTAATTAATTTAAAAATTCTCACAGAGCAAGCTTTGTCGAAGTGTGGCAAAGATTATGCTAATTTACTTATTTCAAAATATATAAATAATAATAGCAATGAAAAAATCATTGAAAAATATAAGTTATCGACTAGAACCTTTTTTAGAAAAATTGAAAGAGCTGAGCAGCGATTTGAAAATGTGCTTGAGCTACTCGGCTTTGACAATGAAAATCTGAATGAATTTTTGAGAGATGAAAAGTGGATTATAGTCGTAAAACAGAGATATGAAGAAGTAGGCGGACTAAAAGAAATAAGCGTTCCAGAGGTAAAAATGGAACGCTTGGCTGTCTGCTAAATATCATCTTCATTAAATTCAAAATAATCTCTTTTCGGTCGTTTAATACTCTTCTTTGATATCGGCTTAGAACTCTTCTTTTTGAGGAGTAACAAAATTACTATAAGACATGGAACAACACAACATATGACGACTAATATTGTTGTAAGTGAAGAAGAATTTTGTATTGGAAGTGACTCTTCTTCTTTAAAAATGTCGCCGGTTACAGGAGTATATAATTCGGTGTTTTGAACAATGTCATTTTTTAAATCACAATAATAGGAAAATACATATCCAGTGTAATAATTTTCATTGAATTTATATCGACAATAATACCAAATATCAGTTGATTTTGGTAGTAATTCATCTCCAGAAATTTTGCCGTAGAAAGTGGTAATGTCGGTGAGAGCAGGGAGAGTTGTGATGCTTAAATTTGAATTAGGCTCAGAATAAAGATTAGTGTCGGTAAATATCCTAAATGAGGTGTTTGCGTATGGATAATTTGGAGTTTCTTCAACGGGAGTAACAGATGTTTTTATGACAAATCCTTCTACATTTGAATATTTAGCTTTATAGAAATCATCATTGCTATTACCCAATAATAAGACATAGTATGAGGAAGGAATTTCAAACAATTTATATTGTTCACTCTTTATTGGAGAAGAATAAAAATATACTCCATCATTGACTTTTGCATAATATGTTTTTACGTCTGCGAAAGAGGTTATTCTCACGGGAGAAGGAGTGAGAAAAATAAGAGTAAAAATTGATAAAAATATTAATCTTTTCATAGCCTTATTTTACATCTTTTTTTTAATTTAAAAAAGTAAAAAAATGTCGCTATTTAAGGATTATTATTTTTTATAATCGAATACAAAAAAGAGGGAATATGAGCGACTTATTGAAAAAACTAGAACAAATTAATGATGAAATTCAGCGTAGAAAAAATGATAATTTATTAAAATATAATAAAGGAGATAAAGTTCACTATAAACAGTTGGAATTTCATAAGAATAAAAAGAGAAATCGTTGGGTATTTGGAGGTAACCGAACAGGGAAAACAGAGTGCGGAGCTGTAGAGGTTGTATATATGGCGCGAGGGGTACATCCATATCGTGAAAATCGTCCAAATACTTCTGGTTGGGTGGTCAGTCTTTCGAGACAGGTTCAAAGGGATGTAGCACAGCAAAAAATTCTACATTATCTTAACCCTAGATATATAGAAAAAATCGTTATGACGTCGGGAAGCAAAGAATCGCCAGAGAGTGGAATGATAGATTTTATTCTCGTAAAAAATTCTTTTGGCGGAACAAGTAAAATAGGTTTTAGAAATTGTGAACAGGGTAGAGATAAATTCCAAGGGGCAAGCTTGGATTATGTATGGTTTGACGAAGAGCCACCCTTTGAAATATATATGGAATGTAAGATGCGTGTTCTAGATAAAAAGGGGGATATTTTTGGAACTATGACACCGCTTAAAGGGTTGACTTGGGTATATAATGAAATCTATCTCAATGAATCAAATTCTAACGATGTTTGGTGCGAGCAAATGCAGTGGGAGGATAATCCGTTCTTGGATAAAAAAGAACTTGATGAATTGACGGCAACTATGTCAGCGGAAGAGCTTGAGGGAAGAAAATATGGTAAATTTGTAAACTCATCGGGAATGGTTTATAGCGAGTTTGATGAGAACGTTCATGTTATTGACCCGTTCGATGTTCCTAAAGAGTGGTATGATAATATCTCTATCGATCCTGGACTGAACAATCCTCTTTCTGCACATTGGTATGCGAGAGATTTTGACGGGAATGTCTATGTAATTGCGGAACATTTTGAAGCAAAGAAAGATGTTGCATATCATGCTGACCGGTTGAAAACTATATCAGATAGATTAGGTTGGCATAGAGCGAATAACGGAATGTTGACAGCGTTAATTGATAGCGCAGCAAATCAAAGAACTTTAGCTAGTGAAAAGAATGTAGTAGAACTATTTTATGATAATGGGATTCTTGTTTCCCCAAGAGTTAATAAGGATATGTTTAGTGGAATTTCGGTTGTTAAATCTTTTTTAAAGAGTGCGGAAGGGAGGACAAAATTATATATTTTTAGAAATTGTCAAAATATGATTAGAGAGTTCAAAACATATTGGTGGGGAAATGGAGATTTACCTATAAAAAAAGACGACCACGCGTTGGATGAATTGAGATATTATTTGATGTCAATTAAAAATGAATTTAGCTCAAGAAATAGATTTGATAAAGTGGAGAAAACTGATATTCAAAAAAACAAGGAAAAATTACTTCGATATAATCGATTAAATTCAAAAAAATATTAAATTTCGCAAATATTGTTCAATTTATTTGGAAAAATAAATTTAATATGCTAAACTTATCTACGAATATGAAGAAGACAAAAATTCTTGGGTTGATGACCCTCCCATTGATGGTTGCTTTGGCGATTATATCACCTAAAATGATAAAAGGTGAGAGTGTTTCAGCGGAAAGTGTTAAACCTATTTCAACATCAGAGGCCTTAACAAGTATAAATCAATCTAATGGGAATTATGAGCTGACTGGTGACATCGAGTTAACTACTGCAATTAGTCTTTTCAAAGATAAAACGAATCCTTTCAAAGGAACATTTGATGGGAATGGATTTACAATCAAAGGATTAAACTTTGAAGAAGGGACTCAATATCAAG
>CAMEYT010000074.1 GCA_945947685.1 uncultured Bacillota bacterium
AACAATTTTTCACTTGCCTTTGTTATATTACCCTCTTTTGCAACAACATAAAAAGTTTTATATAAATTATAGTTTACCATAACCTCTCCTTATGACAAATATATATATTTGCTCAGTTCTATTATATCAAAAACATGCTATAATTGCAATAGTAAGGAGAAAAAAATATGAAAATTAGTATAATCGCAACCCCTTCTACGACAGATATAGGAGATAAAGAAAGATTTAATGAAATGAGTGGAACATTCGCAGGAATATGCTATATGCCTAGCGACTATGATACACTCGCTAATGAGCCTAGAGACAAAACTTTAAAGAGAGCCAACTCTACAAAAAGCAATCGTCATCACTCAGTTTTTGAACACGAATATATAACACTTTGCCTAGAGAATATCCCTAAAATTTTTGCAATGATATTAAATAACGAAAAGATTTATACTACAAGTGAAAAGAGTGCTAGATATACAAAAATGCAACCTACCCCATTGGAGAAAGAATTATATTTCAAGTGGCTCAACACATTTAAGCTTCTCATTCAAGAGCGATATCCAAACGAAAAATTCATTGATAATAGACGTGCTGAAAAATTAGCAATGGAGAACGCTCGTTATCTATTGAGCATTTACACCCCAACAACAATGGCATACACTACCTCATACAGACAATTAAACTATCTTTACAACTGGTTAAAAACAGATGAATCAAACCCTATATTAAGAGATTTAAAACCATACACAGAAGAGTTTTGCAACAATCTTGAAGAATTAAATTTAATTGACGACGAGTTACAAAAAGGAGGAAACGGCAGAAGATTATCTTTATTTGGGACAAGAGATAGACAAGAGTATTTTGGAGATGTTTATTCGACAAACTATGAAGGTTCTTACGCTCAACTCGCACAAGCTCAAAGACATAGAACTTTATCTTATGAAATGCAGAGTATCCCAACCGATAAATTTTATGTTCCGAAAATTCTAAATGAAACACCTGAACTCATTCAAGAATGGTTAACCGATATGCAAAAGGTTAAAAACCTTATCCCTCAAGGACAACTCATCAAAATAAATGAGAGAGGAACTGTTGAAAACTTTATCCTTAAAATGAAGGAAAGATTGTGTAGTTGTGCACAACTTGAGATAAATGACCAGACACGTCTTACCCTCAATAAATATATATTCCAGACTCCGGATGAAGAGATAAAAAATATGCTTCAACCATATACAAAAGGAGCTAGATGTCTAGCAGATTATCACTGCACACAACCATGCGGATTTAAAGATGGGATCGAAATGACTCGAGACATTTAAAAAAAGAGCAAACGCTCTTTTTTTATGCAACAACAAATATTTCTTTCCCAAATCTATATTGAAAATTTTTAATCAACAATTCAAGCACACCCTTAATGTTTTCATCACTTAATTTCACTGTAGATAGCTTATCATACTCCGTATTGTTTATGATTTTCAGTGAATTCACTACAGCTGGTGATAATTCTTCTGATGTGTAAGTCCTACAATTCCCACAAAGAATTTCTCCAATTTCATAATTAAAAAACTTCTTTCCAGTTATTTCAGCTCCACATGAACTACATTTTGTCATATTTAGGGGATAACCTGCCCCACTAAAAAGGTTGAGAAGATATTTACAGAGTATGAAATTCTTTTTTAAGTTCTCATAACAAACGTATTTCATTGCCTTAATTATTTCTAAGAATAGTCTTGGGTCATTCTGTTCCGTCATAATCTTCTTTGCACCATCAATAATAGAACATGCCTCATAATATTTATCCAAATTTTCACGAATAGGATAGAAATTCTCAATAATATCAACTTGTGAAACAATGTTATTCCCTTTAGTATTTTCTATAAAAAAATCACCAAAAGTGAATATATCTTTTGATGCCTTCAACTTAGCTTTTTCTCCTCTCACACCTCTAAAAATCGCTCTAACCAAGCCTTTTTCAAGTGTATATATGGATACTAACTTGTCCCTATCCTTTAAATCTTTACTTTCAACAATTAATCCTCTGTATTTCTCGGTAGCCATACTTTATTTACACATCCCCTCATCTCTATTCAGTTCTTTGTTCCTCTCCCTTTTTCTTTCTTCCTCCATAAAAGCTTCCATTAACCAGGGATTGCCCATAAACTCTTTCCCGCACTTACCTGAAAAGGCGGACCAGAATAATTCTTGTTGATCATTTGCGAATTTTGTTTCCATATCCCTCCTTTTTTATTAGATTATGCTTTTTCTATGTTTATTATACAATAAAGCTTTTGAAAAGGCAAAGAAAAACATCAAAATTTTTAATTCTCCCAACTATTTCACAAATTAAAAATTATCCCATATCAAAACATTAAAAAACTATAAGCCAACCTAAATTATAGAGAAACCCAAAAACTGCATTGATTTTTATCAGAAGTTATAGATACAATGCTTCGCTATGATAAATGAAAGCATTTCACTTCAAACAAACCTATATACACAAACCCCAATAACTAAACTAAGAATGCAAGGTCAATTTTTGCAAAAGAGAAAAATTTTTCATATGCTTCCTAACCCTATTATAAAAATAAAAAAACACTCACGCAGAGTGTTTCGCATATTTGGTGGAAGTTATAGGGCTCGAACCTATGACCCTCCGCTTGTAAGGCGGATGCTCTCCCAGCTGAGCTAAACTTCCATATCAATGCTTTATTAATATATCAAAAAGTTGAAAACTTGTCAACTGTTTTTACAAAAAAAATAAACAAATATAAAAATTTTTTTTACTTAATTATTTACCTCATATAAAGAGCATAAAAAAGAAGCAACATCCTTGCTGCTTCTTTTTTTTGTGCTTAATTAAGCTCTTGCGTAAATAAAGTTAAGGCTTATTTCAAGAGGAAGGACTCTTGAAGTAATTTCTTCATTTGCATCTTTTGTTAACTTTAAGAATTCTTTGATAATGCTATCTACTGTAAGTGCATCTGTATAATCGAGATATCCACTATATAGTGTTCCATCGTTAGCTTCATATCTTACTTCGATTTTCTTGAGTGTATATTTTTCTGAGCTTCCCTTTTGATATACATTGATGAAATCTTTATACAGCACTGAAATTTTCTTTTCTTTAAAATTAATTTTTACACTTTCATTTTCTTGAATTTCATTTATCCATGTGTTCTTGTCTAAAATCATTTCATTAAGATCGTTCTCAGCCATTGCTAATAATCCAACATCTCCTGTGTTGTATTCAAGTTTTCCAAATTTAACTAATTTGTATGAATCGTTGAGTTCATATAAATCTTTCTGAACTGAAGTAAGTCTTACAACTTCTTTTCCGTTCATATAAGTTTCTGCGTCGAATGTTGCATTATCAACATCAACTTCACCTAGTTTCCAAGTGTCGAAAACAATTCCATTTGCTTTGTCTTCGTCTGCTGCTTTTTCAACAGTTGTAAGTTCAGTGTTATACATAACTTTAACGGCTTCGGCTCCGTCGAATGAAACCATATAATAAATGTCGTCAAACTTAGTTGATAATTCAATGTCTGCTCCATTAGCTTGAGTAAAGTCTGCTACTGTGTAAACCTTTTCATCCCCAGCCATTGTCCAGCCAGCAAAGTATTTTCCTGCGGCAACTGTTTGCAATGTTGAA